>JAJFJE010000394.1 GCA_021774355.1 Alphaproteobacteria bacterium | reverse complement strand
AACGCGGGCCGAAACCATCTTTCGTCCTTGATCGTCCCCGACCGGGCGGGATTACCCGTGCACCAGAGCGTGCGGGGCGTGCGACGTGCGGTGGCGCCTAGCGCGCGCCGCTGCGATCATCGCCGCGTCGTTGTTGCCCCGCGCAAGCGCAAGGCAATGCCAGGTGGCGGGGGGCAAACGACGCCCGTTGTCCCGGCACGCGAGAGCATCGTCAGGCGAAGCGGACTCCGCTTCGCCTGCCGATGCGCCATTCCGCCAATGCGCTAACGGACGACGTCGCGGACAATGTCGATGATCAGGCCGCTGCGCGCCTCGATCAGCAGGACGTCCGGGCCGACGATGGTCCGCTCGTAGCCATCCGGCAGGGGCGCCAGACGCCGGGCCAGGGCATCCGGAAGAGGCTGGCGCGAGACCTCCCGGGGTACCAGCCCCTTGGTCACCAGCTGGCGGCGCAAGCCAGAAGGCAGGTAATCGAAATAGCCCGGATTGCGCAGAAAGAAATTGGCGATGATCTGACGGTCCCGGGCACCGAACAGCAATTCGTCCAGGCGGATCGCCGGCGGGCGGTACGGCTGGGCCGGCCGGTTGCCCCGCGGCGCGATCAGCGAATCGAGCAGACCGCCGTCGTTTTTTGCCAGCACGGTGCCCGGCGCGGCGACGGCCGCAACCATGACAAGCACCATGAGGGAAAATTTCGACATCGCGATGACCACATCCTACTCCGGCTGAACGTCATCATGGCCGTGCGGTTCCCGGTTATTCTGCCTCGTCCGGGGGCGCATAGTCGACCCGCGTCAGGGTCAGGCCATGGGGCGGGGCGGTCGGCCCCGCCGCGGCCCGGGCGCGGGCAGCCAACGCCTGGGCAATATGCTGGGGCTGCCAATGGCCATCGCCAACCAGCCTGAGCGACCCGACCATGATCCGCACCTGGTTATGCATGAAGGACCGCGCCGAGGCGTCGATCCACAGTTCCTCGCCCGCGGCCACGACCGCCAGCCGGTCGAGGGTCTTGACCGGCGATTTTGCCTGGCATTCGCTGGCGCGGAAGCTGGTGAAATCATGGGTCCCGACAAGCAGGCGGGCGGCCGCGCGCATCGCCTCGATATCCAGCGGCGCCCGCACATGCCAGACGCGATGGCGGTCGAGCGCCGGCGGCGGCCGGCGATTGAGGATGCGATAGCGATAGTGACGGGCGACGGCGTCGAACCGGGCATGAAAGCCGGGGCCGGCCAGGGCGACCTCGAGCGCTGCCACGGGATGGGGCTTCATGTGGAAATTCACCGCGTCGCGCACCGTCTCGGGCGTGAAGGCCCGGGTCAGATCCGCGTGAACCACCTGGCCTTCGGCATGAACGCCGGCATCGGTCCGCCCGGCGGCATAGACCACCACCGGGGCGCCTTCCAGGCGCGCCAGGGCGGCCTCGACCACCGACTGGACGGCGATCCCCTCGGCCTGGTGCTGCCAGCCGACAAAACCGCCACCGTCATATTCCAGGGTCAGGCGATAGCGGGGCACCGGGGGTCCGTCAGCCCAGCCGGCTGCCCGGGGGCAGGCGCGCCCCGAGCAGGAACCGATCGGCCGGCAGCACCGCCCGGCCCGCCGCCTGGAGGATCGCCAGCCGCACCGCGCCGTCGCCGCAGGCAATGGTCAGGCGGTCGTCGAGCACCGTTCCCGGCGCGGCGCCGGCCGTCGCCACGCCGTCCAGCGGCTCGACCATCATGACCTTGAGACGAGCGCCCTGCCACAGGGTGAAGGCCCCGGGGCCGGGATTGAGGGCGCGGACCTGACGGTCGATCGCCACCGCCCCCGCAGCCCAGTCGATCTGGGCCTCGTCCTTGTCGATCTTGCGGGCATAGGTAACGCCATCCTCGTCCTGGGGCCGGGGGACGATCCGTCCCGCCGCCATCAGCGCCAGCCCGTCCACCATCAGCGGCCCGCCCAGCGCCGCCAGCCGGTCATGCAGGCTGCCGGCGGTATCTCGCTCGCCGATCGGCACCACCTCTTCCAGGACGATGGGACCTTCGTCGAGCCCCTCGCTCATGGCCATGACGGCGAGGCCGGTCTGGTCGTCGCCGGCCCAGATCGCCCGCTGAATGGGCGCCGCGCCGCGCCAGCGCGGCAGCAGCGAGGCATGGAGATTGAAGCAGCCGAGCCGGGGCGCCCACAGGATGGCCGGCGGCAGAATCAGCCCATAGGCCACCACCACCGCCGCATCGAGGGCCAGTTCGGCAAAGGCCCGGTGCTGTTCGCCGTCGCGCAGGCGCCGGGGGGTATGGACGGGCAGCCCGGCGGCCAGCGCCGCCTGGTGTACCGGCGAAAATTGTTCCTTCTGGCCGCGCCCGGCGGGACGGGGCGGCTGGCTGTAGACCGCGACGATATCATGGCCGGCGGCGACCAGCGCCTCGAGCGTCGGAACGGCAAAGGCCGGCGTGCCCATGAAGGCAAGGCGCAAGGGACGGTCCACCCGGACGGGGCTCCTCGGGAGAAGAAGAACAGGGCGCGGCTCAGGCCGACGACGCGCCGGCCAGTTTTTTTGCCTTGGCCATTTTTCTCAGGATCAGGCTGCGCTTGGCAAGCGACAGGTGATCGACGAACAGGACCCCGTCGAGATGATCCATCTCGTGCTGCAGGCAGGTCGCCAACATGCCGTCCATGGTCTCCTCGCAGGCGCTGCCGGCGCGGTCCCGGTAGCGGACGACGACCTGCGCCGGGCGCTGGACGTCGGCATAGTGGTCGGGCACCGAAAGGCAGCCCTCCTCATAGGTCGCCAACGTGTCCGATACCCACAGCCGTTCCGGGTTGATGAACACGCGGGGCGCCGGGGGCTCGTCCTGGCGGGCCAGGTCGACCACCAGCAGCCGTTTGGGAATGCCCAACTGGATCGCCGCCAGACCGATGCCGGGCGCCGCATACATGGTCTCGAACATATCGTCGATCAGGCGCTCGATCTCGCCGTCGAAGCGATCGACGGCGGCCGACTTCAGTTTGAGTCGGGGATCGGGGGCGGTGATGATCGGACGCAGAGCCATAAGCGCTAGGTAGGCAAAGCCCCGGCCCTCGTCAAGCGGCGGCGCCCGCCAATCCCCCTTCCGGCCTCAGTAAACCGCGAAACGCCCACGGCAACCCTCGTCGACATAGATGCCGTTGCGGTCGAAGCCCCAGGTCCGCGGATAGGTACAGTCCGAGCGGCTGAACTGCTCGACCAGTTCGACATGGTCGTAGACCGGCACCCGGCAATAGCGGGTTTCGCCGTCCGAGGCGCAATCGATGACCTGGCGCGGCTTCCGGCTGCCGCGGCCGTCGCCGTAGCCATAGCCATAGCCGCGGCTGCGATCCGGTCCGTTGGAGTGGTCGCGATTGCCTTTCCAGTCGTGGTCGCGGGTCTGGCCAGCCACCTGGAATTCGCCCCGGCAGCCCTTGTCGACCCAGACCCCGCGCCGGTCGAACCCCCAGCTTCGGTTGAAAACGCAGTCGGAATGGCTCAGTTGGCGCCGCAACGTCA
>JAJFJE010000393.1 GCA_021774355.1 Alphaproteobacteria bacterium | reverse complement strand
CCACCAGATCTTCCAGGCGGACCCGCGGGACGTCCTGCTGCTCGGTGTCGACCGGATTGCGCAGACCCAGGTAGAACACCCCGGAATTCTTTGCGACGGCCAGCACCAGGGCCTGCTCGGGGGTCACCGCGACGGTGACGTTCTGCATGCGCACCGCCTGGTCGCCCTGCTGCACGGTCAGCGTCTCGCCCACGGACAGGACCTTGATGGCCTGCAGGATGACGCTCGATTCGCGGCGCTCCGGGCTGTTGGTGCCTTCGGTCGGCCCGAGCGCCTGGTTGGCCAGGACCAGCTGGATGTCGACCAGGTCGTCCGAGCGGACGAAATTGCCCACGGCGACCTCGTCATTGACCCGCAAAGCGACCGCCCGCATGCCCTCGGGCACCAGCACCGAAAGCCCCGGCTTGGTGCCGTCACCCGGCGCCAGAATGGTTCCCGACAGGACGGTCTGGCCCGATGGGATGGCGGCCAGGGCGATCGAGTCGACCACCGACCGCGGATCGCCGAAGCTTCCTGCCGGCGGCGGGGCCACCACCTTCATCGGCCGCAGCATGGTGGTGTCGATTTTCTCGCCCCGCGGAATGTCCTTGGCGGCGACCATAATCTCGACCACCCGGTCACCGCTTTCGGTGGCCACCTGCGGTTTCGGCGCACTGCTGATCGACGAGATCCCGACCGCAATCAGGGCGACCGCCCCGACCAGCAGGACAATCGCCAAACCCAGGCGTAATTTCGCGTTTGCCATGCCTGAAAGCCCCTTCAAACGCCCCGTCCGGGGCTCTGCCCGAACGACGGACCATGCCCCGCGGGGCGGCCTCCGAGTGGCGGCCGGGCAACGCCGATGACCGGCCTGCCCAGGTCGCTTCGGACCTGATCGGTTACACCGGGATCCGCCCTCCGGCGACTGGGCTCACTATACCCGTTCCGGCGAAAAGCAGAACCAAAGATTGGGTTAACGGGTTGTCTCATCGCACCCCTCGACCAGCTCCGGACAGAGGTCCCGTCGACGGGGCGCGCTTGTCGGTCAGGCGCCGCGGAACCCCGCGGGCGTAAGGCCGGCCTGCAAAACGCGCCCGGTTGAACCGGACCGGTAGTTTTATGGGAAGGGAAACGAAACGCCGCCGCCGACCTTGGTGCCGCCGGACGTCGATGACGTTCCGCCGCCGTGTACACGTGAACTGCACCCAGCCTGCGTCAGAGTACCGCCGATCAGGATCGACATCATAAGGACCCGGATAAACTTGGCTTTGACGCTGCTCGGCATGACGGCCGTCTCCCTCACCACTGGATGGCAGTGTCGTCTAATTTATCTCAATAAAAAGTAAACGAGCGGGCCTTTCGACGATATCGGCCGGAAAAAAAACGGCGGCCCGGATGGGCCGCCGTCTCACGTTGAGGTGGTGTTTTCGGGGCTCTTCTCAACCGCCCAGAAGATTGCCGAGACCGACCAGGGAGTCGACCAGCTGGGTCGGATCCTGGTCCGTCAGGCCGCCCAGGATCGAGGTCACCTGGGTCGGATCGAGACCCCCCAGCCCGCCCAGCAAGCCGCTCAGCGGATCGCCGCCGAGCCCGCCAAGGCCGGTCAGAATCGTGGTCAGGCCGGTCGGATCGGTCGTCGCCAGGCCGCCGAGACCGCCCAGCAGGTTGGTCAGGTCGGTCGGGTCCTGGATCGAGAGTCCCCCCAGGATGGAGGTTACCTGGGCGGGATCGAGGCCACCCAGCCCACCCAGCAGACCGCTCAGCGGATCGCCGCCCAACCCGCCAAGGCCGCCCAGCAGACTGGTCAGGCCGGTCGGATCGGACACGCCCAAGCCACCGAGCGAACCGAGTACGGTGCCCAGGTCGGTCGGATCGAGGCTCGACAGGCCGCCCACCAGCGTGGTCAGCTGGGTCGGGTCGAGGCCGCCCAGGCCGCCCAGCAAGCCGTTCAGCGGATCGCCGCCCAGCCCGCCAAGGCCGGTCAGGACGCTGACCAGGCCGGTCGGATCGGCCGCCCCGACGGTGCCCAGGCCGCCCAGGACACTGCCCAGATTGGTCGGGTCGAGGGTCGAGAGGCCGCCCACCACCGTGGTCAGTTGGGTCGGGTCGAGCCCGCCAAGGCCGCCCAGCAGACTGCCCAGCGGATCGCCGCTCAGCCCGCCAAGGCCGCCCAGCACGCTGGTCAGGCCGGTCGGGTCGGACACCCCGAGCGCCCCGAGGGTCCCTAGCACATTGGTCAGGCCGGTCGGATCGGAAACGCCCAGGGCGCCGAGGCCGCCGACCAGATTGCCGACACCGGTAGGATTGGCGGCGCCCAGGACTCCCAATGTCCCCAGAACGTCGGTGACCTGGCTCGGGGTCAGCGACGACAGGCTCCCGGCCAGCCCGGTAAGCTGGGTCGGGTCGAGGGCACCGAGCGCGCCGCCCAGGCCGCCGGCCTGGCCCGGAGTCAGGGAGCCCAGGCCGCCCAGCAGGGTGGTCAGGGTGGTGGCGTCGAGGCTGTCGAAGGGCAGGCCCGCGCCGCCCGGCACGCCCAGCGCGGTGCCGAAATTCAGCAGCGGCTGGAAGGTCCCGGTGAGCGAGTTCTGCAGCGCCGGGGTCAGTCCGACCAGGGCGGTCGGGTCTGGATTGGCGATCTGGCCGGACACCCCGGTCAAGATCACGCCGAGGCTCTGCTGGATCCCATCGACCACGCTCTGGGCCTGCTGCGGATCGGTCCCGTCAGGGTTGCCGCCATCGGTGCCCACGGCATCGAGGAAGGCCGTCAGGACCGACAACTGGTCGGCCGGGAGCGGCACGGGGCTGGTGCTGCCCAGGCCGATCAGGCCGTTCACGGCATTGGTCAACAGGCCGATATTCTCGTTGTTCTGGCTGTCGATGGCGCCCGCCTGGACGGCGTCGATGGTCTGGTTGAGGATGGTCGCGACCTGACCGACCACGCCCGACAGATTGTTCTGGGCATTGGTCGGGTCGTTGAGGGTCGCCTGGAGGCTGCTTAGCAGGTCCGGTACGCCGTTCAGCAGCGGCGACGGGGTGGTGCCGACCAGGGTGCCCAGGTCGCTGACCAATTGCTGCAGCAGTTCGGTCACCTCGGCCGACTGGCCGGTGGGATCCTGCGCGCCGATCGCGTCGATCAGGTCGTTCACCGTCCCGGTAGTGTCGGTGACGGTGGTGCACAATTCGGTGCCCAGACCCGAGCCGCTGCAGCTTTGCGCGGTCGCGTCGTCGTCGTCGTCATCGCCGCCATTGCCGACGTCGAGGCCCTTGACGTTGCCGCCGGCGACCTGGCTGATCTGGCGCAGCGTCGACACCGGGTCGAGCATGAAATAGTTGCGCGCGACCATGGTCCGCTGGATTTGCTGCAAGGTCAGGCCGCCCGCCTGCTTGCCCCGGCCGCTGAGGGCATCGCTGAAGTAGAAGCGCACGCCGCCGATGCCGGTGGCGCCCTTCTCGTCGAACGCACCGACCCCGAACAACGCCATGCCGGGCACGTCTTCGAGCATCGCCTCGACCTGGACGTCGCCGCCCAGCTTGGTCAGGCGGTCATAGCGGACGCCTGCGCCAAAGCGCAGATTGGGCGTGGCATAGACCGATGCACCGACCCGGCCGAAGGCGGATTTCTTGCCGTCGCCGAACAGATAGCCGGCCTGGCCCTCGAGGGTGACGTCATCCATATAGGCCTCGGCAACCGCCGAGATGCTGTAGCGCGAGACGCTGTCGACGTGATAGCCGCCGACCGCGACTCCAAACAGGTAGGATTGGGGATCGCGGAAGAACAGCTGGCCGCCGGCCGAGACAAAGCCCTTGTTCTTAGCCACCACGCCCGCGGCCCCGTCGACCTGGATGCCGACCTGGTCGCCCAGGGGCGCCGTGAAGCTGGGCATGGCGCCGAACATGGCGCCGTTTTCATCGCCGCCGCCAAACAGGCCAAGGGCGAAGCTGGTGTCGGCGACAGCCTTGTGGCTATAGCCGAACTGGTCCGCCGCGACCGGAACCGCGTCCTGTGCCGCGGCCATGCCGGCCGCGGCGCCGATGGCAACGAGTGCCGTGGTGCTCAGAAGAACTTTGCGTAATCTTGTCATTCGTCTCGCCTTCGTCGATCCCGGTGCCCTCCATCGCCGCGGGATTCCCCTCCCCCTGACGGCGCTTCGACACCCATTTCAGCCCATTGACGGAGTCCGCGATCACGCCCCTCAGGGTAACGATCGGCTGCTCCCCGCATTCCAACGGGGATGATCGTTGCCTCAATGAGGTAAACACTTCGTCAAAACGGGAGGGGTTGGTGCAAAAAGCCCCCACCTTTTGCACCCGCTCGGGTTTTCCCCAACTTCAAGGTTAATTGGGTCCAATGTCCCTTGACCCTCAGGCGCTTTGTTTGAAATGTGGCCGGCGAGCCACACGCTGGGTGGGTGGTTTTAGTATCCGGCCCGAGAGAGCACATGGGACAGTTTCAAGGTGGCACCTCCTATCAGGCCCCACAGGTGCTGCTGGTCGACAGCAATCTCGAGCGCAGCCGATTCCTGAGGGATCATCTGGCGTCCTGGGGCTTTGCGGTCACCGTGGCCCATGACGGCTATAGCGGGCTGCGCCAGATCCTCAACAATTGGCCCGAGCTCATCGTCGTCGATTCAGACCTCAAGGGCTGGTCGAGCTCGGTGGTGATCGACGGTGCCGTGCGCCTGGGCTCCCGGGCGCCGGTGATCATGCTGTCCGAACAGGGCGGCGTGGCACCCCAGCGCTCGTCCCGCCGGCGGGTGGTCGGCGTGATCGAGAATCCGTCATCCGTCGCCGAACTGCGCTCGGTGATGCTGAGCGCCCTGTCGAAATCGAGCCACGAGGGCGGTCCGCTCGACGGCTACGACGTCAACTGACGCTGCCTTTTTCCACCTGTTCCGCGCTTGGCCCTTTCGGGCGGCGGCATTCCGCCCTAGCCTTACGGGGTCGGCAGCCTGACGGCCGGCGCGGCAGGGGCACGGCATGGCGGCAACCCTCGATGTGCGGGACATCCACAAGCGCTTCGGCGCGCTGGAGGTGCTGAAGGGCATCTCGCTGACGGCCAACCAGGGCGACGTCATCTCCCTGATCGGGGCATCGGGGTCGGGAAAAAGCACCTTTTTGCGCTGCATCAACCTGCTTGAGACGCCCGACGAGGGCGAAGTGCGGGTCGATGGCGAACTGATCCGCATGGTCGTCAGGGGCGGCCGGGTCAAGCCCGCCGACCCGGTCCAGGTCGACCGGATCCGCGCCCGACTCGGCATGGTGTTCCAGAGCTTCAACCTGTGGCCCCATCGGACCGTCCTCGGCAATGTCATCGAGGCCCCGGTCCACGTCCTGAAAAAACCCCGAAACGAGGCGATCGATCAGGCCATGGCGCTGCTCGACAAGGTCGGCCTGGCAGCCAAGCGGGATTTCTATCCGGCCCAATTGTCCGGCGGTCAGCAGCAGCGGGTGGCGATCGCCCGGGCCCTGGCGATGGAGCCGCTGGTCCTGCTGTTCGACGAGCCGACCTCGGCGCTCGACCCCGAACTGGTGGGCGAAGTCCTCAAAGTGATGCAGGACCAGGCCGGCGAGGGCCGGACCATGGTCGTCGTGACCCATGAAATGGCCTTTGCCCGGGACGTCTCGACCCGGGTGATGTTCCTTCACCAGGGCCGGGTCGACGAGGACGGGCCGCCCTCGGAGGTGTTTCGCGCGCCCCGCTCGGAACGCTGCCGCCAGTTCCTCGCCAAGCTTCTCTGAGCGCCGCGATGGAGGCCGCCGCCGAGCCCGGGACCATCGCCTATTATCTCGACCTGCTGCGGATCGGCGATCAGGGCTGGGGCGACGAATTGCTCGCCGGCCTGCTGCTGACCTTGCAACTGGCGTTGTGCTCGGTTGCCCTGGGCCTGGTGTTCGGCTTGGCGGGGGCCGCGGCCAAGGTCTCTTCCGCCTGGCCCCTGCGCGCCCTGGGCGGGGCCTATACCACGACCATCCGGGGCATTCCCGAACTCCTGACCCTGTTCCTGATCTATTACGGCCTGCAATACGCCATCCAGGCCCTGTTCGGGCTGTTCGGGGGCAGCGGTCCGGTGGCGGTCAACGGCTTTGCCGCCGGTGTGGTCGCCCTCAGCCTGGTGTTCGGCGCCTATGCCACCGAGGTGTTTCGCGGCGCCATCCTGGCGGTGCCCCGCGGCCAGATGGAGGCGGCCAGGGCCCTGGGCATGGCGCGAAGCGTGGCGGTACGGCGCATTCTGGTGCCCCAGATGTGGCGCTTCGCCCTGCCCGGCCTTGGCAATCTGTGGCTGGTCCTGATCAAGGACACCTCGCTGGTCTCGGTCATCGCCTTCTCTGAATTGATGCGCCAGACCGATGTCGCCCGCCGGGTCACCAAGGAGCCCTTCTTTTTCTTCGCCGTCGCCTGCCTCGGCTACCTCGCCATCACCGGCATCTCCACCCTCGTCCTGGGATGGGCCGAGCGGCGCGCCGGCCGCGGCGTGCGGAGGGCGTGATGGATTTCGATCTGCTGCAACGCTATGGCCCGGCCTTGCTGCGCGGCCTGCTGGTCACCCTCGAGATTGTCGGCCTGTCGCTGGCGATCGGCGGCCTTCTGGCCATCCCGCTGGCGCTGGCGCGCACCTCTGCCGTGCCGTTGCTGCGCTGGCCGGCGCTCGCCTATATCTTCTTTTTCCGCGGCACGCCGCTGCTCGCCCAGACCTTCCTGATCTATTACGGGGCCGGCCAGTTCGCCCAGGAACTGCGCGCCACGTCCGTGGACCTCGGCCTGTTCTCGGTCGGCCTGTGGGATATTTTCGGCCAGGCCTATTGGTGCGCCATCATCACCTTCAGCCTCAATACCGCCGCCTATACCGCGGAAATCCTGCGCGGCGGCATCCAGGGCGTGGCCGGTGGCGAGATCGAGGCGGCCCGGGCGCTGGGCATGAGCCGGGGCCTGATCCTGCGCCGGGTGGTCCTGCCCGGGGCCTATCGCATCGCCCTGCCGGCCTATGGCAACGAGATCATCCTGATGGTCAAGGGCAGCGCCATCGCCTCGGTGATCACCATCTACGACCTGATGGGCGAGACCAAGCTGGCCTTTTCCCGCAGTTTCGACTTCGCCATCTATCTCTATGCCGCGGTGATTTATTTCCTGCTGACCTGGACCATCACCCTGGCCTGGGCCCGGCTGGAGGACTGGACCAATCCCCAGCGCCGGCCGCCGCCCGATAAATAGCCGGCCGGCCGGCGACGCGGTTTCCAGGTCGCCCGCAGATGCCGCCCGCAGATGCCCTAGGTCCAGAACCGATCCTCGACCAGGAAGGCGGCCCAGCGCTCCTTGAGCGCGCGCCGGCTACGCTCCAGGTCGCTGGCCAGGGTGCCGACCAGGACGCCCTCGGCAAAGGCGCGGCGGGCATCGGCCCGGCCCAGGCTGCCGACCAGGCGGCGGGCCACCACCAGATCGTTCAGCCGGCCGAGGTCGTCCTGCAGCGCCGATGCTGCACCGAGCAACCGCTTGACGGCCTTGGCCGGATAGAGGCTGCCGAAGAATTCGATGGCATAGCGCAGCCGTTTGATCTTGATCCGCAGGCCGTGCAGCGCCTCCATGTCGAGGGTCCCGATATGGCGCCCGGCCTTGCGCAGGCGCCGATACTGACGCTCGAACAGGGATTGGGCGAAGGCCGCCGCGGGGCCGCCCAGGGCGGCGGCGTCACCGTCCGCCCACCATTCGGCCCGCGCAACGAAACGGCCCAGTTCGAGCGCCAATCGGCTCGCCCGGGAATCGGCAACGGCCGCCCGGGCAGCCTGCCGGGCCGCATCGCGGGCCACGGCCGCCTGGGCTTCGACCGCGTCCAGCCGGGGGTCCGCGCCGGCAGCGGCGAAGGCCGGCCGCGCCACCTCGGCGACAAACACGTCCCAGTCCCGCGCCGGCCCCAGGGCCCCGGCCAGCCAACTCAACTCGCCGGCCAGGGCGGTCGCCGGCACCGGCCCGATGACCGGCCGGAAGATCCGGAAGGCCGAGCGCAGCCGGCGCAACGCCACCCGCATCTGATGGATGCCTTCGGCATCGTCGGTCGACAGCACCACCTCGACATTGGCCAGCCACTGCCCGACGCAATCCTGCACGATGGCGGCAAAGGCGTCGGCCGTATCGACCGCCGGCGGCAGGGTGAAGCGGGTGGCCCTGCAGGATTGCGGCGCGTCCCCGGCGGCCAGGCGATAGCCCCGGGCGGATTTGGCTTCGATCAGGGGGCGTGCCGCCGGCGCCGCTTCGACCACCGCCAGGGCGAAGTCGAAAAGCGGCCCCGCCGCGCCGCCCTTCAATTCCAGCTCGAGTTCCGAGACCGGCGCTTCGGTGCCGTTCGGGGTGACGATGCGGCCCCGGTCGAAGGCCAGTTCGATCAGACTGCCATCCTGGTCCAGCAGGCGGGTGACCCGGCGAATTTCCGTGGCGAAGACTTCGTGCAGGGTGCCGGCCAGGCCCTCGATGTCGAGATGGGCATCGACCGTCCCCGGCGGAAAGGCCTCGAACTGCGGCTGGTCGCCGGCGGCCTCGACCTCCCATTCCCGGCGCAGCGCCAGGCCGGCCAGGCTGCTGCCCGGCAGCTTGACGCAATGGATCCGGGCCCGGCCCCGGTGGCGCACCCGCACGGCGATCCCGGCCCGGTCGAGCGCCCGGTCGGCGGTGTCGAAATAGACCGTGCGCAGGGCCATGGCCGTCCCCGCGGGGCCGCCCAGGCGCCTCAGCCGCTGGAGCCGGACGAGATCCTCGACCGGCAGCGCAAGCTTCAATTCCCGTTCGGTCGAGGTCATGCCGCGACGTCCCGTGGGGTGACGAACCGCAGCAGGCGGGCGGTGTCCTGCCCCAGTGTCGTCCAGTTGTTGCCATCCACCGCGAACCAGGCAAGGCCCGCGGTCGGCACGTGGCCGATGGCGCCCGCAGCGCCCGCCAGCATCTGGGCCAGTTGCTCCAGCCCCGGATTATGGCCAACCACCAGAACGGTCTCATGGTCGCGGCCGACCCGGCGCAACCGGGCCAGCAGATGCCCCGCCTCGGCGAGGTAGAGCGGATGTTCAAACACCGCTGGAACCGCCGGGGGCAGCCCCAGATGGTCGAGCGTCTGGCGGGTCCGCGCGGCGGTCGAGCACAGCGCCAGATCCGGTGGCGGCGCTTCGCTGCGCAGCAATTTGCCGATGCGAGCGGCATCCTTTTCACCGCGCGACACCAGGGCGCGGTCGTGATCCGCCAGGCCCGGCTGCGCCACGACGGCCTTGCCATGGCGCAAAAGCAGCAGTGTTCGTGTCATAATGGCCGCGATATCGCCCCCGAGAAGCGACAGCCTAATGGGTTTTGCCCCATAGTGGAATCACGTTCGCTGTCATAAATGACGTGAGATCAAGGCCCTAGTGGGTCGACGCCGGCGTTGCGCGCCTGTGCCGCGGCCGCCATGGGCCGCGGGCGGTCACAAGGTGCAGTAGCGGGCCAGCACGGCGCGTTCGATGGCCGCCGCGGCCAGGCGATCGAGACGCAGCACGCCGCGAACCCGCTGGAGAATACGCGCCTCGAAGATCTCCAGCCGGGTATCGACGGCGGCGACTTCGCAGGCCAGGGCATAGGCGGTTTCGCAGAGCGCCAGCGGCACCCCCTCGGCGATCATGCGCAGGACCTCGTCGACCCCGCCATTGCCGTGCAGCATGGCGCCGCAGGCCCGGGCCGAACCCGGCAGGCGCTCCGGGTCATATCCCTTGAACACCGGCAGGGTCTTGACGATTTCGCCGATGGTATGGAGTTCGCCGTCGGTCATCACGCCGTCGGCGGCGGATACGCAGACCATCAACCAGATCAAGGCATCCTGCGGCTCGATATGCTCGGTCATCGTGACTCCCGTCTGCTCAGCCGGCGCAGGAATAGAGGATCAGCCGCCCGCCGACAAGTCGCCGAGGAAATCGGCCGTCGCGGCAACCGCCTCGGCCAGGCCGACCCGGGCGACCTCGACCTGGCCGGGAAAGGCGGACAGGAAGCGGCTGGGGGTCATGGCGTCGAGCAATACAAAGACGCCCCGGTCATCGGCTTTGCGGATCAGCCGGCCGAAGGCCTGGCGCAGTTTCAGGCGGACCAGCATGTCGTCATAGGCGGTGCCGCCGAACGCCTCCTTGCGCGCCCGGTGAAACCGGCCCGGGCGCGGCCAGGGCACCCGGTCGAACACGATCAGGCGCAGCGACCGGCCGGGCACGTCGACCCCGTCCCGCACCGCATCGGTGCCCAGCAGGCAGGCATGATCCTCGGCCCGGAAGATATCGATCAGGGTCGAGACGTCCATGGGATCGACATGCTGGGCGTAGAGGCGGAGGCCGGCCTGGTCGAGCGGCGCCAGGATCCGCCGGTGGACCGCGCGCAACCGTTCGATCGCCGTGAACAGGCCGAGGGCGCCGCCGCCCGCCGCCTGGAACAGGGCACGATAGGCGGCCGCGACCTCGTCCGGCTGGTTGCGCCGGACATCGGTGACGATCAGCACCCGGGCCTGGGCGCGGAAATCGAAGGGCGAGGGAAAGCTGGCCCGGCGGGCCGGCAGCACCAGATGGCTGGCGCCGGTACGGATCTCGGCCGCCTGCCAGTCTTCGGCATCGCTGGCGCTGTCGCGCAGGGTCGCCGAGGTCACCGCCACCCCATGGGCCCGTTCCAGCACCACGGCGGCCAGGGGGCGGGTGGGATCGAGCCAGTGGCGAAACAGGCCGACATCCAGTTCGCGACCGTCATGGCGGGCAATGGCGAACCAGTCGACGAACTCGACCGGCACCGCCCGGCCGAGGCCGCCGAGCATGGCGGCCCAGGCCGTCACCGGCTTGACCAGCCGCTGGTCGAGGCTGCGCTGCGCGGCTTCGAGGCGCAGCCGCTCGGCCGTTTCCAGGGTCTCCGCCTCGTCCGCCAGCCGGGCCGCCAGGCCGGCGCTCAGGGCCGCCGCCGGCGTCCCCAGCTGGTGCAGCGCCGCCTGGGCCGCAAAGCCCGCCTCGATCAGCTCGCCGGGCAGGTCGACGGGCAGAGCCTCCAGGTCGAATCCGGTCGCCCGGTCGTCGCTGCGCGCCAGGACGAAACGCCGGGCCGCCGCCAGGAAGCGTTCGATCGGTCCCATGGCGCCACCCTCGGCAATGCGCTGGGCCCAGCCGTCGCCGGGCAGCTGGCCTGCGGCCTGGACCACGGCCTTCAGGGCCGCGGCCGTCGCGGGGTCGGGCGCCGCCAGGTCCTCCAGCCGCCGCTCCAGCCCGCGGCCACGCCCGGCCCGCCGGTGGCCGGCCTCGGCACCACGCGCCCAGCGGCGCAGTTCGGCGGTTTCCAGACCGGAGAAATGAGCGGCAAAGGCGCCGTCCGCGGCGTCGAAAATATGGTGGCCTTCGTCGAAGACATAGCGGGTGGGCAGTTCGCGGGGGTCGCCGGCACCGGCGGCGTGGACCATCACCAGGGCGTGATTGGCAACGACGATCTCGGCCCCCCGCGCCTTCACCCGCGCCCGCTCGACAAAGCATTTGCGATAATGGGGGCAGGCCGAATGGATGCATTCGCCGCGTCGGTCGGTAAGGTCCCGGGGCCGGGCGGCGGCCACCAGTTCCGACGCCCAGCCGGGAAAATCGCCGCCCACCATGTCGCCGTCGCGGCTGGCCAGGGCCCAGCGGGCGACCAGCCCAAGGGCGACCGCGTCGGGCCGCACCTGCCCGCCGCCTTGGCCGGCCCGCTCCTCGAGATTGAGCAGGCACAGATAGTTTTCCCGACCCTTGCGGATCACCGCCTTGCGCGCCTTGACCCGAAGATCGGGGTAGAGGCTGTCGAGTT
>JAJFJE010000392.1 GCA_021774355.1 Alphaproteobacteria bacterium | reverse complement strand
GGCGAAATCGCGCGCCTTGCGGGCCGCGCCGCGGGCCGCGATCAGGCGCTCGATCTCGGCCTCGTCGACCGCCTGCCCGGCGGGCTGCCAGCGGAACCAGTCGGCGGCGGCTTGCCCGAGCAGGCCGAGCAGCGCCCCGGCGGCCTTGATCGCAGCGGCGGCCTGGCGCTTCTCGTCCATGGTCAGGGCGAGGTAGCCGCAATTGGCGACGGCATGGATTTCGGCGATGGCCTGGGGGGTGTTGAGGTCGTCATCCAAGGCCGCGACCACCGCTGCGGGGGCGTCGCCGGCCGGCGGGTCGCCTGCCTGCGCGATCAGGCCGTACCAGCGGTCGAGGGTCTGGCGGGCCCGGGCGACACCGTCGTCGGTCCAGTCGATGGGCGCCCGGTAGTGCGTGGCCAGCATGGCCAGCCGCAGCGCTTCGCCCGGCGCCTGTTTCAGGGCGTCGCGCACCACGACGAAATTGCCCAGGGACTTGGACATCTTCTCGCCATTCACGGTGAGAAAGCCGTTATGCACCCAGTAGCGCACGAAGGGTGCGCCATTGGCCGCCTCGGACTGGGCGACCTCGTTCTCGTGGTGGGGAAACACCAGGTCGCGACCGCCACCGTGAATATCGAAGGTCGCGCCCAGTTCGGCCAGGCTCATGGCGCTGCATTCGATATGCCAGCCGGGCCGGCCGCGGCCCCATGGGCTGTCCCAGCCCGGCGTGTCCGGGTCCGACGGCTTCCACAGGGTGAAATCCGCCGGGTCGCGCTTATAGGGGGCGACGTCGACCCGGGCGCCGGCGATCAGTTCGTCCCGGTTGCGGTGCGACAGCTTGCCGTAATCGGCCTTGGCCGGGACATGGAACAGCACCTGGCCGTCCACCGCATAGGCGTAGCCCTTGTCGATCAGCCGGGCGATCATCTCGATCATATGACTGATATGGGCGGTCGCCCGCGGCTCGGCATCGGGGGGCAGGCTGCCCAGGGCCGCCATGTCCTGGTGGAAGGCGTCGATGGTGCGGGCGGTGATGGCTGCGATCGGCTCGCCGGCGGCGCGGGCCCGGGCGTTGATCTTGTCGTCGACGTCGGTGATGTTGCGGACATAGTGGACCGCCGGGTAGCGCCGCTTGAGCAGGCGATAGAGCACGTCGAAGACGATCACCGGCCGGGCATTGCCGATATGGGCGAAGTCATAGACCGTCGGCCCGCAGACATAGAGGCCGACGCGCGCGGGATCCAGCGGCACGAACGCCTCGTGGCGCCCCGTCGCGCCATTATAAAGCACCAGACCCATGGCATTCCTCGCCGAAGGGGCCAGGACTTATCAGATCGTGCCTGTGAAATCCAGGACAGGGACCCCATAGCCGGCAAGGATCGGCGGGGATGGCGTTGCACGGCGGTGCAGTCGACGACGCACGCCAGGACGGACCGAGGCGCCCGGATTGCGTCGCCGGCGTCCGCACGGGTTCACAAAGCCCTCGTCATCCCGGCCGGCGCGGTAGCGGCGAGCCGGAATCCTGCGTCACCCAAGATCCCCGATCGGCACGGCCGCGCCGTCGGGAACGACGTGGCTTGGCGGTCGCCGTGGCGCGTGAACGCGAAGCGGGTCGGACAGTCGTCGGAGGGGATGACGGATTTGAGGTCAGCGAGTGGCGCGTAAGCGCCGCGCGGCCCGGTCCCGCCCGATCAGGGGCAGCAGGGCACGCATCTCGGGACCGTGGTCCCGCCCGGTCAGGGCCAGCCGCAGGGGCTGGAACAGGGCCTTGCCCTTGACCCCGGCGGCCGCCCCGACCGCCTTGGTCCAGGCCGGCCAGGTCGCCTCGTCCCAGGGTTCGGGGGGCAGGGTGGCGGCCCCGGCCGCGGCGACCGGGTCGACCGGGCCGGTCCTGGGCGGCAGCTCCCCGGCGACCACCTGCCACCAATCGGCGATGTCGGCGAGGGTGGTGATATTGGGCCGCACGGCCAGCCAGAAGGCTTCGGTGGCACCCGCGGGCAGGCGGTCGCGCAGGGCGGCGAAATCCAGGCCATGGAGCAGCCGGGCGTTCAAGGCACCCAGCTCGGCCGGATCGAAGCGGGCGGGGGCCTTGCCGAAGCGCGACAGGTCGAAGCCGTCGACCAGGGCGGCGAGGTCGGGTACCGGTTCGACCGGGTCGGCGGTGCCCAGCCGGGCGAGCAGGGCGGCGACCGCCAGGGGCTCGATGGCGGCCGCGCGCAACTGCCGCAAGGACAGGGCCCCGAGGCGCTTGGACAGGCCCTGGCCGGCGGCGTCCACCAGCAGGGACAGATGGCCGAAGCGCGGCGCGGTGGCGCCGAGCGCCTCGAACAGCTCGACCTGGACCCCGGAATTGGTCACATGGTCCTCGCCCCGCAGGATCGGGTCGATGGCAAAGTCGATGTCGTCGACCACCGAGGTCAGGGTATAGAGCGCCCGGCCATCGGCGCGGATCAGCACCGGGTCGGACAGGGAGGCGGTGTCGACGGTCAGCGGCCCCTTGACCAGGTCGGTCCAGTGGACCGCCTTGCCGGCCAGCTTGAAGCGCCAATGGGGCGCCCCCCGGGCCGCGCTCAGGTGGCTGCGCTCGGCCGCGGTCAGCTTCAGCGCGGCCCGGTCGTAGAGCGGCGGGCGATGCTGGGCGAGTTGCAGCTTGCGCCGCAGGTCGAGTTCTTCGGCCGTTTCCCAGCAAGGATAGAGTCGCCCGTCCGCCTTCAGCCGGGCGACCGCCTGGTCGTGGCGCCCGGCCCGGTCGCTCTGGCGGGCGAAGCCGTCCCAGTCCAGCCCGAGCCAGCGCAGGTCGTGTTCGATGGCGGCGGCGAAAGCGGCGGTCGAGCGCTCGGTGTCGGTGTCGTCGAGGCGCAGCAGGAAGCGCCCGCCATGGCGCCGGGCGAACAGCCAGTTGACCAGGGCGACCCGGGCATTGCCGACATGGAGATGGCCCGTCGGGCTGGGCGCAAAGCGCAGGGTCACGCTCATTTGGCGTCGCGGAAGCCGTTGGTGATGGGATAGCGGCGGTCGCGGCCGAACAGCTTGGCGCCGATCTTGACCCCCGGGGCGGCCTGGCGGCGTTTATATTCGGCGACATAAAGCAGATGTTCG
>JAJFJE010000391.1 GCA_021774355.1 Alphaproteobacteria bacterium | reverse complement strand
CCCGCTTGAAGGCCAGCAGGCTTTCCATCATGACCCGGTCGCGGTCCATCCAGCCATTGCGCGCCGCGCCCTCGAGCATGGCGTATTCGCCCGACACCTGATAGGCGAAGGTGGGCACGCCAAAGGCCTGTTTCACCCGGTAGACGATGTCGAGATAGGCCATGCCGGGCTTCACCATGACCCAGTCGGCGCCCTCCTGCAGGTCCATCGCCACCTCGCGCAGGGCCTCGTCGCCATTGGCCGGATCCATCTGGTAGGTGCGTTTGTCGCCCCGCCCCAGGGTGGCGGCCGAGCCCACGGCGTCGCGGAACGGGCCATAGAAGGCGGAGGCGTATTTGGCGGCATAGGCCATGATCAGCACATTGTCGTGGCCGGCATCGTCGAGCCCCTGCCGGATTGCGCCGACCCGGCCATCCATCATGTCCGAGGGGGCGACCACGTCGGCCCCTGCCGCGGCCAGGGTCAGGGCCTGCCGGACGAGCAAGGCGACCGTGCGGTCATTGACGATCCGGCCCTCGTCGTCGAGCACGCCGTCGTGGCCGTGGCTGGTATAGGGGTCGAGGGCAACGTCGCAGACGACCCCGAGGCCGGGCACGGCCTGCTTGATCGCCCGCACCGTCTGGCAGACCAGATTGTCCGGGTCGAGGGCGTAGTCGCCTGCGGCGTTTTTCAAGGCCGGGGCGGTCGACGGGAACAGGGCGACCGCGGGAATGCCCAGGGCCGCCGCTTCCTCGGCACAGCCGACAATGCCGGCGATGTCGTGGCGCATCACCCCGGGCATGGAAGCGACGGCCTGGCCGGCCAGGGGCGGGTCGGCCACGAACAGCGGCCAGATCAGGTCGTCGATCAAAACCCCCGGTTCCCGCACCAGGCGGCGCGACCAGTCCGCGGCCCGCGGACGACGCAGGCGGGTGGTCGGAAAGCGGGGGCTCGGGCCGGTCATTGCTCACTCCATGGTCGCTACAGGGCATAGCCAGCCATGCGGTCAAGTTCAAGCGCCGGCTGGCGCGCGACCGCCCCGGACCGCACCGCCTGTCCATTATTGCACGGCGGCCGTGCATAAACGCCTCTGGCCGGGCGCCGGCCGCCCCTGTCCCATAGGCACCGGGGAGGATCGTCATGGCCACGACATTGCAGCATTTCATCCATGGGGCGGCGGTCGCCGGCGGCAGCGGCCGCTATGGCGACGTGCTCGACCCGACCCTCGGGGTCGTCGCCAAGCGGGTGCCCCTGGCCGACCGGGCCGAGACCGAGGCGGCAATTGCGTCGGCGGCCGCGGCCTTTCCGGATTGGGCCGCGCAGAATCCGCAGAAGCGGGCGCGGGTCCTGTTCCGCTTCAAAGAACTGGTCGAGCGGGAGATGGACAGCCTCGCGCGCCTGCTGTCGGAAGAGCACGGCAAGGTGCTGGCCGATGCCCGGGGCGACATCCAGCGCGGGCTGGAGGTGATCGAATTTTCCTGCGGCATTCCCCACCTGCTGAAGGGCGAGTTCACGGAGGGCGCCGGCCCGGGGATCGACATGTATTCCCTGCGCCAGCCCCTGGGCGTGGTCGCCGGGATCACGCCGTTCAACTTTCCCGCCATGATCCCGATGTGGATGTTCGGGGTGGCCATCGCCTGCGGCAATTGCTTCGTCTGCAAGCCATCGGAAAAGGATCCTTCGGTGCCCCTGCGGCTGGCCGAGCTGATGCTCGCGGCCGGCGCCCCGCCGGGGGTCCTGAACGTCGTCAACGGCGACCGCGAGGCGGTCGAGACCCTGCTGACCGACCCCCGGGTCCAGGCGATCAGCTTCGTCGGCTCGACCGCCGTCGCGGCCCAGGTCTATGCCACGGGGGCCGCCCACGGCAAACGGGTCCAGGCCATGGGCGGGGCCAAGAACCACATGATCATCATGCCCGATGCCGATCTCGACCAGGCGGCGGATGCCTTGATCGGGGCCGGCTACGGCTCGGCCGGCGAGCGCTGCATGGCGATATCGGTGGCCGTGCCGGTGGGCGACAAGACGGCGGAGGCCCTGATCGACCGGCTGCGCCCGCGGGTGGAAAGCCTGCGGGTCGGCCCGTCGCTCGACCCCGACAGCGACTTCGGGCCGCTGGTCAGTGCCGAGCACCGGGCAAAGGTCCGGGCCTATGTCGACCTCGGCCTGGCGGAAGGTGCCGATCTGGTGGTCGATGGCCGCGATTTCACCCTGCAGGGCTATGAGAGCGGCTTTTTCATGGGCGGCTGCCTGTTCGATCGGGTGACCGCGGCGATGCGCATCTACCAGGACGAGATTTTCGGCCCGGTCCTGTCGGTGGTGCGTGCCGGCGATTTCGAGGAGGCGCTGGCGCTGCCGTCCAGCCATCCCTATGGCAACGGCGTCGCGATCTATACCCGCGACGGCGATGCCGCGCGGGACTTCGCCTCGCGGGTTCAGGTCGGCATGGTCGGGATCAACGTGCCGATCCCGGTGCCGCTGGCCTATCACAGCTTCGGCGGCTGGAAGCGCTCGGCTTTCGGCGATGCCAATCAGCATGGCATGGAGGGCGTGCGCTTCTTCACCAAGATCAAGACGGTGACCAGCCGCTGGCCGACCGGCATCCGGAGCGGCGCGGAGTTTTCCATCCCGACCATGCGCTGACCATGGACTTCGCCCTGACCGCGGAACAGTGCGCATTCCAGGAGGCTGCCCGGGCCTTTGCCGCCGGGCGCATGGCACCCTTCGCGGCGCACTGGGACGAGGCCAAGGAATTGCCGGTGGCGACCCTGCGGGAGGCGGCGGCCCTGGGCTTTGCCGCCATCTGCATCGCCGAGGATGCCGGCGGATCGGGGCTGGGCCGGCTCGATGCCGCCCTCATTTTCGAGGAATTGGCGGCGGCCTGCCCGTCGACCGCCGCCTTTTTGTCGATCCACAACATGGCGAGCGGGATGATCGATCGCTTCGGCAGCGTCGCTCTGCGCCGGCGCTTCCTGCCGCCCCTTGCCCGGGCCGATATCTTTGCCAGCTATTGCCTGACCGAACCGGGCGCCGGCTCGGATGCCGCGGCACTGGCCACGAGGGCGGTGCGCGACGGCGATCACTATGTCGTGACCGGGACCAAGGCATTCATCTCCGGTGCCGGCTTTTCCGACCTCTATGTCGCGATGGTGCGGACGGGCGGCGCCGGTCCCCGGGGCATCTCCTGCCTGGTGATCGAAAAGGGGACGGCCGGGCTGACCTTCGGTGCCCAGGAACGCAAGCTGGGCTGGAACTCCCAGCCGACCGCCCAGGTCATGTTCGACGGCGTCCGGGTGCCGGTCGCCAACCGGGTCGGCGCCGAAGGCGAGGGCTTCGCCATCGCCATGGCCGGGCTCGATGCCGGCCGGGTCAACATCGCCGCCTGTTCCCTGGGCGGCGCCCGCCGCTGCCTCGAATTGGCCCTGACCTATGCCCGCGAGCGGCGCCAGTTCGGCGCCGCCATCGCCGATTTCCAGGCCACCCGGTTCACCCTGGCCGACATGGCGACGGAACTCGAGGCGGCCCGCCTGATGGTTCACCGCGCCGCCGCCCTGCTGGATGCCCGGGATCCCGGTGCGACGCTGGCCTGCGCCATGGCCAAGCGCCTGGCCACCGATACCGGCTTTGCCGTGGTCGACCGGGCCCTGCAGATCCATGGCGGCTATGGCTATCTCAAGGACTTCCCGGTCGAACGGTTCCTGCGCGACCTGCGGGTGCACCAGATCCTGGAAGGGACCAACGAGATCATGCGCGTCATCATCGCCCGGAAACTTGTCGATGGCTGAGCTGTCATGCGAGCAGCGCGGCGCCTTGGGCCTGATCACCCTCGAGCGGCCCAAGGCGCTCAACGCCCTGACCCGCACGATGTGCCTGGCGATGGCCGCCGCCTTGCGCCGGTGGGCGGACGATCCGGCGATTCGGGCGGTTGCCATTCGCAGTGCCGGCGGGCGCGCCTTCTGCGCCGGCGGCGACATCCGGGCGCTTTACGAGGCGGGGCGGGCGGGCACCGCGGACGGGTCCGCCTTCTACCGCGACGAATACCGCCTCAACCGTCTGATCAGGCGCTATCCCAAGCCCTACCTGGCGCTGATCGACGGCATCGTGATGGGCGGCGGGGTCGGCGTCTCGGTCCATGGCAGCCATCGTGTCGCCGGCGCCGGCATGGTCTTCGCCATGCCTGAAACCGGGATCGGCCTGTTTCCCGATGTCGGTGGCAGTTATGTCCTGCCGCGCCTGCCGGGCCGGCTGGGCTGGTGG
>JAJFJE010000040.1 GCA_021774355.1 Alphaproteobacteria bacterium | reverse complement strand
GCGGCCTGGGCCTGCCGTCCTATCGCGAGACGGCGCGTACCGGCCCCGATCATGCCCCCCGCTTCGTGGTCGAGGTCAGCGCCGGGGACGGTCGCCCGGCACGGGGCGAGGGGGGCTCGAAACGCCTTGCGGAACAGGCCGCGGCTCAGGCATTGCTGGATCAGTTGGAGCAGGATCGATGAGCGGCGAGACGGCAGCGGGCGAGACGGTGGTGGGCGAGACCAGAGCGGGATTCATCGCCGTCATCGGCGCGACCAATGCCGGGAAGTCGACCCTGACCAACCGGCTGGTCGGCGCCAAGGTGTCGATCGTGTCGCAGAAGGTCCAGACTACCAGGAGCCGGATCACCGGCATCGTGATGCACGGGGCCGCGCAGGTGCTCCTGGTCGACACGCCAGGGATTTTCAAGCCGCGCCGGCGCCTGGACCGGGCCATGATTGCGGCCGCCTGGGCGGGCGCCGCCGATGCCGACCTGGTGCTCTGGATGGTCGATGCCGAGCGGGGCCTCGATGCCGCCGCCGAGGGCATTCTCGACGGGTTGCGCGGCCAGGACCGGCCGGTCTATCTGGCCCTCAACAAGATCGACCGGGTCCCCCGCGAAACCCTGCTCGGCCTGGCCGAGGCCTTCAACGCGGCCTATGGCTTCGTCGAAACCTTCATGATTTCCGCCGCCAATGGCGATGGTTGCGCCCATTTGCTGGACCGCCTGGCCCAGGCCCTGCCAGCGGGCCCATGGCTGTTTCCAGAGGATCAGCTGTCCGACCTGCCGGAACGGATGTTGGCGGCCGAGATCACCCGGGAGAAGGTGTTCGAGCGGCTGCATCAGGAACTGCCCTATTCGTCGACGGTCGAGACCGAGGCTTTCCGCCAGCAGGGCGACGGCAGTTTGCGCATCGATCAGGTGATTTTCGTCGAACGGGACAGCCAGAAGCCGATCGTGCTGGGCAAAGGCGGCCAGACAATCAAGGCGATCGGCAGTCTGGCGCGCCGGGATATGGAACCCCTGTTCGGCAAGACGGTCCATCTGTTCCTGTTCGTGAAAGTCCGCGATGGCTGGGCGGACGATCCCGAGCGCTACCGGGCGATGGGCCTGGACTGGCAGCCGTGACGAGCGCGTCGCGCGCCTTTAGCGGCGGCAAGCCGGCACCGACGAGGGGTTTGGGACGGTCTGTCGGTACCGGCTCCGGCCGTCGCGGGCCGGCCGCCGGATCGGGCAGGGTGCGGGGGCAAGAACCCGACGGCCGGCGGAGTATGCACCCAGGGTCTGACAGTTTGACGACAGGGACCCCCAGGATCCCGGGCGTTTGTGGTAGAACGGCACAGGCGGTCGTCGGACAACGGGGCGTGCAGGTGGCATGACATCGCAAGACAGAATTGTACCGCGCGACCTGCATTTCGCGCTCGACCAGGTGGCGCCGCGGCACTGGTGTGCCGGTGATCCGGCCCGCACCGCCATATTCGACGCCCTGTCGATCCTGTTTCCCGAAGGCGAGGGCTTCTTCATCGCCAGCATCGGGCATTTTCGCGCGAAGATCGTCGACCCCGACCTGCGCCGGGCCATCGCCGCCTTCAGCCGGCAGGAGGCGTTTCACAGCCGGGAGCATCTTGGCTACAACCAGGGCATTGGCCGGCGGCTCGGCGACACGGCCGAGCGCCTCGATGCCGAGGTGAAAGCCGGGCTGGAGGCGGTGACCGCCCGGCTCGGCCACCGGGGGTCGCTCGCCGTGACCTGTGCCCTGGAACATTTTACCGCGATCATGTCGGACGTGCTGCTGCGCGACCCGCAATTTCTGGCCGGCGCCGATCCCGAATATCTCAGGCTGTGGCGCTGGCACGCGGTGGAGGAGATCGAGCACAAGGCGGTCGCCTTCGACGTGCTCCTGACGGTCACGCCGTGGTGGCAGCGCTATGCCTTGCGGACCGGCGGCATGGCGCTCACCACGGTGCTGTTCAATTATTACGTGTTCAAGCACATCTTCAACATACTGAAGGCCGAAGGGCTGCACCGCAGGGCCGGGGCGTGGCGGACCGTGATGAATCAGCTCTACGGGCGGCCCGGCATGTTCCGGCGCATTTTCCTGCCCTGGGCGGATTTTTTCCGCCCGGGCTTTCATCCCTGGCAGCGCGACAACAGGCCATTGATCGAACGCCACAAGGCCGCGCTCGAGCCCCGGTGAGGCGCCGCGCCGCCAGGCCGTTTCCACCGCGGGCAAAAGCGCCCTAGTCTGGCGCCATTCGACCGACTCAGAGACGCTCATGCCCCACGCCGGCTTTGTCCATCTGCGGGTCCATACCGCCTACTCCCTTGCCGAAGGGGCCATACCGGTCAAGGACCTGGTCAAGCTGTGTGCGGCCCAGGCCATACCGGCGGTGGCGGTGACCGACACCAACAACCTGTTCGGGGCTGTCGAATTCGCCGATGCCGCGGTGAAATCCGGCGTGCAGCCGATCATGGGGCTGCAATTGGCGATCGCCCCCGCCGATCACGGCGAAAGGGGCCGGCGCCCGGACCCCACCTCGGTCGTTCTCCTGGCGCAGAACCCGACCGGCTGGAGCAACCTGACCGCCCTGTCGACGGCCGCCTTTATGGGCGAGGAGTCGGGACGCCCCCACGAGGTCACGCTCGCGCTCCTGCTCGCTCGCAGCGCCGGCCTGCTGTGCCTCACGGGCGGTGCCGAAGGGCCCCTTGGCCGGCTGCTTCAGGATGGGCAGGCCGAGGCGGCCGATGCCCTGCTGGATCGGCTTCAGGCCGGCTTTCCGGGGCGCCTCTATATCGAGTTGCAGCGCCACGGCCTGCCCGCGGAACAGCAGGTCGAGGCGCTGCTGATCGACCGTGCCTATGCGCGGGACCTGCCCTTGGTCGCGACCAATGACTGCTACTTTATCGGCCCGGACGACTACGTGGCCCAGGATGCGTTGCTCTGTATCGCCGCCGGGACCACGGTCGGGACCACCGAGCGGCGGCGCCTGACCCCCGACCACCGCTTCCGCAGCGCCGCCGAGATGGCGGAACTGTTCGCCGACCTGCCCGAGGCGGTGAACAACAGCCTGGTCATCGCCCGCCGCTGCAGCGCCATCGCCCGCACCAGCAAGCCGATTCTGCCGGCTTTTCCCTGCCCGGACGGGGTGACCGAGGAGGGCGAGCTGCGACGGCTGGCCCGGGAGGGCCTGGAATGGCGTCTGGCGCACCAAGTCCTTACCCCGTCTATGGACCAGGAATCACGTGAGGAAATAGCCGTACCATACCGAAAACGCTTGGAATTCGAGCTCGACGTCATTGTCGGCATGCGCTTTCCGGGCTACTTCCTGATCGTCTCGGACTTCATCCAATGGGCGAAGCGCGAGGCCATTCCCGTCGGGCCGGGGCGTGGTTCGGGCGCCGGCTCGGTGGTTGCATGGTCGCTCCAGATCACCGACCTCGACCCGCTGCGGTTCGGCTTGATCTTCGAGCGCTTTCTCAACCCTGAACGCGTCTCCATGCCGGATTTCGATATCGACTTCTGCCAGGACAAGCGCGACCGGGTGATCGACTATGTCGCTCGCAAATACGGTGTCGACCGGGTTGCCCAGATCATCACGTTCGGGAAGTTGCAGGCCAGGGCGGTGGTCCGCGACGTCGGGCGGGTGCTCGAGATGCCCTTGGGACAGGTCGACCGGCTGGCCAAGATGGTGCCGAACAATCCGGCAAATCCGGTCACCCTTGCCCAGGCCATCGCGACCGAGCCGCGGCTGCAGGAAGCCCGTGCGGGCGACGAGACCGTTGCCCGCCTGTTCGCCATTGCCCTGAAGCTCGAGGGTCTTTATCGCCATGCCTCGACCCATGCGGCAGGCGTGGTCATCGGCGACCGGCCGCTGGTCGAGAGCGTGCCGCTCTACCGCGATCCCCGTTCGCCCATGCTGGTCACCCAGTACAGCATGAAATGGGCCGAGGCGGCGGGCCTCGTGAAGTTCGACTTCCTCGGCCTCAAAACCTTGACGGTGCTGGATCTTTCGGTGCGTCTGCTGGCCGAAAGGGGGGTTGTCGTCGCGCTTGCCGGGCTGGCGCTGGACGACCGCAAGACCTACGACATGCTGTCCAGGGGCGATACCGTGGGGGTGTTCCAGCTGGAATCATCGGGCATGCGCGATGCCTTGAAGAAGCTGAAGCCCGACACCTTCGAAGACATCATTGCCATGGTCGCGCTCTATCGGCCGGGCCCGATGGACAACATCCCGAAATACATCGCCTGCAAGCACGGGACCGAGGCGCCGGACTATCTCCATCCGTCCCTGGAAGGGGTCCTGAAGGAGACCTACGGCGTCATCATCTACCAGGAACAGGTGATGCAGATCGCGCAGATCCTGGCCGGCTATTCGCTGGGCGAGGCCGATCTGCTGCGTCGGGCCATGGGCAAGAAGATCAAGGCCGAGATGGACAAGCAGCGCAGCCGCTTCGTCGAAGGCGCCCAGGCCCGGGGGGTGGAGGCGCGCCGGGCGGCCGATATCTTCGACCTGGTCGACAAGTTCGCGGGCTATGGCTTCAACAAGTCCCACGCGGCCGCCTATGCCCTGGTGGCCTATCAGACCGCGTGGCTGAAGGCGAATCATCCGGTGGCATTCCTCGCGGCCTCGATGACCCTCGATCTCGCAAATACCGACAAGCTGAATGTCTTTCGGCAGGAATTGGCCCGGCTCGCGATTCCCCTGCTCCAGCCCGATATCAA
>JAJFJE010000390.1 GCA_021774355.1 Alphaproteobacteria bacterium | reverse complement strand
CGCCGCCTGCGGGGCCATGCCGCCACCCCCATGGTTGCCCTGGCCACCGCCCATCCGGCCAAATTTCCCGCCGCCGTCGCGGCGGCGACCGGCGTCACCCCGGCCTTGCCCGCGCGTCTCGCCGACCTGCACGACCGCCCGGAGCGCTACCGCCCGATGGCCAATGACGCCGATGCCTTGCAGGCCCATATCTTGGCCCTGAGTCCATCGTGAGGCAGCAATCCATGGCTATCGAGCAGACCATCCTGGCCAACGGGTTCGCCGTTCTGAGCGCCCCCATGCCCGGGCTCGCCTCGGCGGCCATCGGCGTCTGGGTCGATGTCGGCGCGCGCCACGAGACCGCCGAACTGAACGGCGTCTGCCATCTGCTGGAGCATATGGCGTTCAAGGGCACGACCAACCGCAGCGCCCGCGACATCGCCGAGGCAATCGAGGCGGTGGGCGGCCATCTCAATGCCTTTACCAGCCGCGACCAGACGGCCTATTACGCCCGGGTGCTGGCCGACGATGTGCCCCTCGCCGTCGATGTGCTGGCCGATATCCTGACCCGCTCGGCCTTTGCCCCCGACGAGTTGGAGCGGGAGCGCCAGGTCATCCTGCAGGAAATCGGCCAGGCCCAGGATACCCCCGACGACCTGGTCTTCGACATGCTGCAGGAAGCCAGCTATCCCGACCAGCCGATGGGGCGGCCGATCCTCGGCACCCCGGAACGGGTCTCGGCGATCGACCGGGCGACCCTGGCGGCCCACATGTCCGACCATTATCGCGGCCCGGCCATGGCACTGGTGGGTGCCGGCGCCGTCGACCACCGGGCCCTGGTGGCCCTGGCGGAACGCCATTTCGGCGGCTTGGGCGAGCGCATCGCCCCGCCGCCGCAGGCGGCCCGCTTCCAGCCCGGCGACTGGCGCGACGACACCGATCTGGAACAGGTCCACCTGGCCCTGGCCTTCGAGGGCGTCGGCTTCGACGACCCGGACTATTATATCGCCCAGGTTTACAGCACGGTGCTGGGCGGCGGGTCCGCCTCGCGCCTGTTCCAGGAAATCCGGGAAACCCGCGGCCTGGCCTATTCGGTCTTTGCCTATGCCAGCCCGGCCAGCGACTCCGGGACCATCGGCGTCTATGCCGGAACCAGCGCCGAGCAGGCCGGCGAACTGGTCCCGGTGATGATCGGCGAGATGGCTAAACTGGCCTCAGGGGCCCATTCCGACGAGGTCGCGCGGGCCCGGGCCCAGCTTCGCGCTTCCTATCTGATGGGCCAGGAGGCCCCGGCGGCCGTGGTCGAGGGCCTGGGCCGGCAATGGCATACCCATGGCCGGATCCTCTCGGACCAGGAGGTGCTGGAGCGGCTCGCCGCCGTCGATACCGCGGCAGTCCGCCGCTTTGCCGCCCGGGTCATGGCCCATCCGCCGGCGGTGGCGGCGCTGGGCCCGCACACCCGGATCGAAGCCGCCGACCGATTGGCTGCGCGGTTCGGCTGAGGCGACGGCAAGGCGGGGAAACAGTCCATGGCTCTGATGCGGTTTCTGCCCGATCCCCCCGCCGGCCTGTCCTCGGAGCGCCTGGTGCTGCGCCCGCCCCGCCTGGCCGACTATCCGGCCTGGGCCAGTCTACGCACCGAGAGCCGGGGCTTTCTGGCCCCTTGGGAGCCCCTGTGGCCGCCTGACGACCTGACCCGCAACGCCTTTCGCCGCCGCCTGCAGCGCTATCAGCGGGAGGCTCGGGAGGACCAGGGGCACACCTTCTTCCTGTTCCTACGGGAAAACGCCCAGCTGGTCGGCGGCCTGACTCTGGCAAATCTGCGCCGGGGGGTCACCCAGACCTGCTCGCTCGGCTATTGGATGGGGGTCCGCTTCGCCGGCCGGGGCCTGATGACCGAGGCGGTCCGCGGCATCGCCACCCATGTCTTCGACGACCTCCACCTCCACCGCCTGGAAGCGGCCTGCCTGCCGACCAACGCGCCGTCGCGCAAGGTGCTGGAACGCTGCGGCTTCCAACTTGAGGGGCAGGCCCGTCACTACCTCAAGATCAACGGGCACTGGGCCGACCATCTGCTCTATGCCCTGCTCGCCAGCGATCCCCGCCCCTAAGGTGGCGGGCGCGGCGGCCGTCGCAGGATTCGCTAATAAGAAGCGCTCGCAATTATTCCCGCCAGAGCCTATATCTCGACCATGATCGAGACGCCGCCATCTGCCTTGCCGTTGCATCGCCGTCAGCTCTTGCGGGGCATGGCGGCGGCCTGCGTCGCCGCCGCCCTGCCCGCCGCCTGCGACCGCGCCGCCGCCCTGGACCTGGTGGCGGCGGAACGCCCCCGTATCCTTCCCGGCTGCACGGCGCCCAGCGCCACCTGGGGCTATGCCCCGGAATGGCCCCTGATCCTGCGGACACCGCGGGACAGGCCGTTTTCCGCGACCCTGGTCAACCGGCTGAGCCAGCACACCACGATCCACTGGCACGGCATCCGCCTGCCCATCGCGATGGACGGCGTCCCCTATATCACCCAGGATCCGGTGCAGCCCGGCGACCGCTTCACCTACAGCTTCACTCCGCCGGACAGCGGCACTTTCTTCTTCCACACCCATTGCAACACGGTCGAGTCCCTGGGCCGCGGCCTGGCCGGCGTCCTGCTGATCGAGGACCCGCGAGAGGCCGGCCTCTACGATGTCGACACGGTCCTGGCCCTGAAGGACTGGCGGGTCGCCCCGGACGGCCGGTTCCAGCCCTTTGTCACCGCCGCCGGCGCCGCCCGCGCCGGAACGTTCGGCAGTCTTCGGACGGTCAATGGCGGGCCGCCGCCGACCCTGACCGTTCCGCCCGGGGCACGGGTGCGCCTGCGCCTGGTCAATCTCGACGCCACCCGTATCGTCATGCTGGGGGTGGACCGGGACGCGGCGGTGATCGCCACCGACGGCAATGCCTGCCCGCCCTTCCCGGCCACCGGCTGGTCGATCGGACCGGCGATGCGGGCCGAGATTGGCCTGGTGACCCCCGACGCGATCGGGGCCGAGATCCAGATCGCCGATATCTGGCCGGCCCGGCCCCAGGTGCTGGCGCGCCTGGTGACCGCCGGCCCGTCCCGGAAACGCCGCGGGCCGCCGCCAGCCCTGCCGCCGGCCCAACTGCCCGAGCCCGATCTCGGGCAGGCCACCCAGCTATCCGTGTCGCTCCAGGCCGGCCATGAAAACCCGCTCCTGGAAAAATGGTTGGCCGAGAGCGGACTGGGGGCCGACGCCCTGTGCCTTTCGGGCCAGACCTACTGGTCGATCAACAAGCAGTCCTGGCCGGGCATGAGCCACCAGCGTATCCCGCCACCCCTGTTCGAACTGACGTCGGGCCAGAGCTACGCCATGGAGCTGTTCAACGCGACCCCGCACCGCCACCCGATCCACCTGCACGGCCACAGTTTCCGGGTCCTCGGGTCGAGCAGCCGCAGCCTGCCACCGCATTGGTCGGACACCGTCCTGGTCGAGCCCAATGAAAGGCTGACCATTGCCTTCGTCGCCGGCACCCCGGGCGACTGGATGTTTCACTGCCACATCATCGAG
>JAJFJE010000389.1 GCA_021774355.1 Alphaproteobacteria bacterium | reverse complement strand
GATCAGGCTCTGGGTTCCCGGTGCCGCCACCACCCCCCCGGGGTCAGCGAGCCCATAGGCCCGGGCGGCGGCCTGGTGCAGGGCGTCCAACTGGTCGGGCTCGGGCAGCCGGGCGAAACACGGGGCCGGCAACTCGCCCAGCGGATAGGCCAGGGGATTGATGCCGGTCGACAGGTCCAGCCTGGGCTCCGGCGCGCCGGGAAACTCCCGCCGGGCCTCGCCCAGGCGGCCGCCATGGGGCAGTTCGGTCCACGGGCTGTTCATCCTGCCGCCCCCCGTCAACGGGCCAGGCCAAGCAGGCGGCCCAGGTCGATATGGCGGGCCAGATGGTCGGCCAGGGCGTCCAGGGTCTCGTCCACCGTCTGGTCGTGGTCGCGCCCGTCCGACCGCGCGCCCAGGCGCCCGAGCCAGGCCCGGCGCTGGGCGCCGGCCGCGAACAGGCCGTGGACATAGGTCCCGAACACCCGGCCGTCGGCGCTGACGGCGCCGTCGCGCCGGCCGTCGTGAAAGCCCAGCAGCGGCCGGCCGCAATCGGGTCCCGCGGTCCGCCCCATATGCATCTCGTAGCCCCGGAAGGCGGCGCCGTCGGCCAGGCTGGTCCCCGCCACTTCCGCCAGCCGCTTGTCGCCCGCGAGAATGGTCTCGACCGCCAGCAGGCCCAGCCCGGCCACCGCCCCCGGCGCGCCCTCGACTCCGTCCGGATCGGCAACCACCTGGCCCAGCATCTGGTAGCCGCCGCACAGGCCGAGGATCAGGCCGCCCCGGCGATGATGGGCCCGGATATCGATGTCCCAGCCCTCGACCCGCAAGGCCGCCAGATCGGCGACGGTCGCCTTGGAGCCGGGCAGCAGGATCAGGTCGGCGGGCGGCAGCGGCCCGCCGGGATCGACCAGGTGCAGGTCGACCCCGTCCTCTGCGGCCAGGGGGTCGAGATCGTCGACATTGGCAATCCAGGGCAGCCGGGGCACCACCACCCGGACCGTCCCGGCAGCGCCGCGGCCATAGCGAGCGGCCAGCTCGACCGAATCCTCGGCGGGCAGGCGCCGGACCCCGTCGAAATGGGGCACCAGGCCCAATGCGGGCCAGCCGGTATAGGAGACGATCGCCTTCATACCCTCGTCGAAAAGCTTAGGATCACCGCGCATCTTATTGATGATAAAACCACAAATAAGATCAGAATCGGCTTTATCGAGAACCGTCCGGGTGCCCACCAGGCTGGCAATAACGCCGCCGCGGTCGATATCCCCGATCAACACCACCGGCACCTGGGCGGCCTGGGCAAAGCCCATATTGGCGATGTCATTGGCCCGGAGATTGATTTCCGAGGCGCTGCCGGCGCCTTCCACCAGGACCAGATCGGCCTCGGCGGCCAGCCGGGCGAAGCTGTCCAGGACGGCCGGCAGAAGGCCCGCCTTCATCGCCTGAAATTCTGCCGCCCGGGCGTTGCCGACCACCCGGCCCTGGACGATCACCTGGGCACCCCGCTCGCTTTGCGGCTTCAGCAGGACCGGATTCATGTGGACCGACGGGGCGACACCGGCGGCTCGCGCCTGCAGGGCCTGGGCCCGCCCGATTTCGCCGCCATCGGCCGTGACCGCGGCATTGTTCGACATGTTCTGGGGCTTGAACGGCCGCACGGTCAGGCCGGCCCGGGCATAGGCGCGGGCGAGCCCGGCCACCAGGGTCGACTTGCCGACATTGGAGCCGGTGCCCTGGAACATCAGGGCCGCCATCAGAACTCGATTCCCGGCTGGGCTTTGACCCCGGCGGCGAAGTGGTGCTTGACCAGGACCATCTCGGTCACCAGGTCGGCGGCCGCGACCAGCTCGGGCTTGGCATTGCGGCCGGTGACCACCACGTGAAGGTCCGGGCGCCGGCCGGCCAGGGCGGCGAGCACCCGGTCGAGGGACAGATAGTCGTAGCGCAGGGCAATGTTCAACTCGTCGAGCACCAGAAGGGCAAGCGCCGGATCGGCCAGCAGGGCCTCGGCCCGCGCCCAGCCGGCCTCCGCCGCGGCAATGTCGCGCGCCCGGTCCTGGGTGTTCCAGGTGAAGCCCTCGCCCATGACGTACCAGCGCAACTGGGCGCCGAAACGTTCCAGCGCGGCCTTTTCGCCGGTCGCCCAGGCGCCCTTGATGAACTGCACCACGGCGCAGTCGCGGCCCTGGCCAAGCATCCGCAGGAGCAGCCCGAAAGCCGCCGTCGACTTGCCCTTACCGGCCCCGGTATGGACGATCAGCAGGCCCTTCTCGATGGTCTTGGCCGCCACCTCCGCATCCTGGACGGCCTTGCGCTTGGCCATCTTGGTCCGGTGGCGTCCGGCCGCGTCGCTGTCGCTCATGGTCCCGCCTTCACGATCAGTGGCAGTCCCGCCACCATCAGGATGACCTGGTCGGCGCGGGCCGCCAGTTGCTGGTTGAGACGCCCGGCCTCGTCCCGAAAGGCCCGGCCGAGAGGCGTTTCGGGCACCAGCCCCAAGCCGACCTCGTTGGCCACCAGGACCGTCGGCGCCGCCCGATGGTCGAGCGCCCGGTCGAGCGCCGCCCGGGCCGCGGCCAGGTCATGGTCGCCGAGCATCAGGTTGCTGAGCCACAGGGTCAAGCAGTCGACCAGGACCGGCGCCGCCGGATCGGCGCCGGCCAGGGCCGCCCCCAGGGCCAGGGGGGCTTCAACGGTGCGCCAGGCGGCG
>JAJFJE010000388.1 GCA_021774355.1 Alphaproteobacteria bacterium | reverse complement strand
CGCCGCCTGGCTGACCGAGCGTCCGCCGACATAGGGGGCAATATCGAGAATGCCGGGCCGCGGCACGGGCGCCATGGTCGATCTCCCTCAGAGGCCGGGCAGGACGAGGGGATTGGCGTAGCCGCCGATCGGCCAGACCATGGCGATGTCGCCGGCGGATTCGTGCACCAGGCGCGCCAGGCGCTGGTCATTGGCCGCGAGATAGCCTGCCACTTCAAACAGATGCAGGGTTTCGCCGCCCTCGCTGCCGCGCTGGCGGCTGTCGATCGCCCGGGCGACGAAGTCGGTTGCCGCCAGGCGCTCGGTCAGCCGCGCCCGGCTGATCTCGGTCTCGGTCAGGACCACCAGGAAACTGGTATCGTCGCCGCTGTCCCCGGGATCGCAGGCCGCCAGGGCGATGGCGCCATGGCGGGCGCCGGCGGCGGGATCGGAACAGAAGGGCAGGCGCGCGACGATCCGCGGCCGGGCCTCGTCGCCCGACGCCAGGCCGGGCCACCAGACATGGCCGTCGGCCGTCGGCCAGGCCGTGACCCCGATGACCCGCCCGGCGCCGCTGGAGACCGCCCCGAGGAGCTGGCCGGGGCTGTCGAAACGTTCGATCAGCGCCGCGCCGAAATGGCCGCGGGCCAGGTCGAACAGCTCGATATCGCTGCCATAGAGCGCGACCTTGAACGGCGTCTGCATCTGGGTATGGGCGGCGATGACCGCCCGCCACACGCTGACGACGGCGGCGGTCGAGAGGGCGCCGCTGTGGCGCGCCACCAGGCGGCGGATGATCGCCGCCTCCCGCTCAGGGCGAAAGGCCGCCTGGCCGCGCTTCTTGTGCCGGGCGACCTCAAGTACCACACGCGCCCGCTCCATCAGCAGGTCGTGCAAGCCATTATCGATCTCGTCGATCTTGCGTCTCAGATCGTCGAGGCCGGTCATTGTCTCGGACATGGGAGATCGTCTTGAAGCGGGGGCACGGCCAGGCGCACGGACAGAACCTAATATCCGCCCCCTGTCTGGAAGGCAAAGAAAACATTGACTTGGGCACGCTGCACTCCTACCGAAATGGCGACGAGCATGAGCGTGTCCGACGACCATACCAGACTGAATGCCGATTCTGCCGCAATCGCGGCGGACTCGGACGATTCTGAAGTGCGGGCCACGCTCGCCGCCGCGACCCCGCTGATGCTGGAATCCGGTGCCAGCCTCGGGCCCTTTACCGTGGCCTACCAGACCTATGGCCGGTTGGATGCCAACCGCGGCAATGCGGTGCTGATTTGCCACGCCCTGACCGGCGACCACCATGTCGCGTCGAGCCACCCGATCACGGGCAAGCCCGGCTGGTGGCACCAGATGGTCGGTCCCGGCCTGCCGATCGATACCGAACGCTATTTCGTGATCTGCGCCAATGTCCTGGGCGGCTGCATGGGGACCACCGGCCCGAAGGAGATCAATCCGGCGACCGGCGCGGTCTACGGCCTCGACTTCCCGGTCATCACCATCGCCGACATGGTCAATGCCCAGGCCCTGCTGCTCGACCACCTGGGCATCGACAGCCTGTTCTGTGTCATTGGCGGCTCGATGGGCGGGATGCAGGTCCTGCAATGGGCCGCAAGCTATCCGGAGCGGGTCTTTGCCGCCGTCCCGATCGCCACGGCGCCACGCCATTCGGCCCAGAACATTGCCTTCCACGAGGTCGGGCGGCAGGCGATCATGACCGACCCGGAGTGGCGCCACGGCCGCTATCTGGTCGAGGGCACCCGCCCCCGCGCCGGCTTGGCGGTGGCGCGGATGGCCGCCCATATCACCTATCTGTCGGAACCGGCGCTGCACCGGAAGTTCGGCCGCCGCCTGCAGAACCGGGAAAAGCTGGGCTATGGCTTCGAGGCCGACTTCCAGGTGGAATCCTATCTGCGCCACCAGGGATCGACCTTCGTCGACCGGTTCGACGCCAATTCCTATCTCTACATCACCCGGGCGATGGACTATTTCGACCTCGCGGCGGCCCATGGCGGGGTCCTGTCGCGGGCCTTTGCCGGCACGGCCACGCGGTTCTGCGTGGTCTCCTTCACCTCGGACTGGCTGTTCCCCACAGCCGAGAACCGGACCATCGTCCATGCCCTCAATGCGGTCGCCGCCAATGTCTCGTTCGTCGAGATCGAGACCGACAAGGGCCACGACGCCTTCCTGCTCGACGAGCCCGATTTCGTCCGCACCCTGACCGGCTTTCTCGGCTCGGCCTGGGCGGCGCGCTGCCGGAGCCTTGGGCCATGAGCGGGCCCACCGGCGCCGTCCGCATCGACCATCTGGTCATCGCCGACATGATCGCGCCGGGCTCGAAGGTGCTCGATGTCGGCTGCGGCGACGGCGCCCTGTTGCAACACCTCGCAGAGACCAAGGGGATCGACGGCCGCGGCATCGATTTGCGCCCGGCGGGGGTAAAGCGCTGCGTCGCCCGGGGCCTTTCGGTGGACCTGGGCGACGCCGACACCGATCTCGACGACTATCCCAGCGACGCCTTCGACTTCGTGATCCTGTCCCAGACCCTGCAGGCCACCCGCAACCCGCGGGAGGTGCTGCGCTCCTTGCTGCGCATCGGTCGCCGGGCGGTCGTCTCGTTTCCGAATTTCGGCTATTGGCGGGTCCGCCTCCACCTGCTCCTGCGCGGCACCATGCCGGTAACCTCGTGCCTCAGCGAGCCGTGGTATTCCACGCCCAACATCCACCTGTGCACGATCTATGACTTCACCGTGCTGGTGGACGAGCTGGGCCTCGCGGTCGAACGCTCCCTGACCGTCGACCGGCGCGGCCGGATCAGCCATATCGCCCGGTCCGGCGGCCGAGCCAACCTGCTGGGCGAACAGGGCGTGTTCCTATTGCGCAAGGACCGTTGAGCGGCTGCTCGCCAGCGGCTGGGGCGCCAGCAGCTTCACCGGAAGGCGGACCGCCGTGCCGCCCTGATTGGGGGCGTAGAGGCATTTTGCGGCCTCGATTACCAGCACCCCGGCGAACCGCGGCGCCAGGCGCGACCCCAGATATTCCCAGGCCGGCTGCGACTTCAGCATGAAGCGCCGCTGGTTGGGCGGCATATAGAGCACGCTGGCCAGCCGCCCCGGCTCGAACATGGCATCGCGCAGCAGGCGGCGGATCTGGGCGGCATTGAAGGGCTGGCCGGACCCGAAGGGTGTGGCATCGCTGCGCGCCCACAGTCCAGACCGGTTCGGCACCACCACCAGAATGCGCCCGTCATCGGCCAGCACCCGCCACAATTCGCGCAGCAGCGGGCGCCGGTCGAAGGTCATTTCCATCTCGTGGATCAGGATCACCCGGTCGATCGATTTATCGCGCAGCGGCAGTTCGGTATCTTCGGTCAAGGCGACCGCAGCCGGGCCGCGGCGCGGCCAGCGGGTCACCCCCTGGGTTGCCGGCATCAGGGCGATCAGCCGGGCGGCCTCGGCAAAGGGCGCGAGATAGGGCGTCGCGTAGCCGAGGCCGAGCACCGTGTCGCCCCGGACATTGGGCCACAGCCGGCGCAGTTCCCGGCGCAGCAGGCGCCGGGTCAAGGCGCCCAGGGCGCTGTCGTAGAAATCGCGATACTCGAGAATGTCCGGACGCATGCCAGGTACAATGCATGGGTGGTCTGTTGCTGCGCGGCGCCCTCGGGATAGTCGGGCCGGCTGCCCTACCCTATACTGCTTCCATGGCAAGATTGAACGTCCATCTGATCCCGGCCCTGTCCGACAACTACATCCCGCTGGTCGCCGATCCCGAAAGCGCCGCGGTGGCGGTGGTCGATCCGGCCGAAAGCGGCCCGGTGATCGAGACCTGCGCCCGCCTCGGCCTGGTCCCGACCATGATCCTGAACACCCACCATCACCCCGATCACGTCGGCGGCAACCTGGCGCTGAAGGACCGCTATGGCCTGACCATCGTCGGCCCCGCCGCCGAGGCGCCGCGCATCCCCGGCCTGGACCGGGCGGTCGGCGAAGGCGACACGGTGAGCTTCGGCAGCCTGGCCGCCCAGGTGCTCGACGTCCGCGGCCACACCGCCGGCCACATCGCCTATTGGCTGCCCGAGGCCGCGACCGTGTTCGTCGGCGACACCCTGTTCGCCGCCGGCTGCGGCCGCCTGTTCGAGGGAACGCCGGCCGAGATGTGGCGCTCGCTGTCCAAGCTGATGGCCCTGCCGCCGGACACCCGGGTCTATTGCGCCCATGAATATACCCAGGCCAATATCCGCTTCGCCCTGTCGGTCGACGGCGCCAATGCCGCCCTGCGGGACCGCGCCGCGGCGGTGGCCGCCACCCGCGCCCAGGGCCTGCCGACGGTCCCCACCACGATCGGGATGGAGCTGGCGACCAATCCGTTCCTGCGCGCTCGCGATGCGGATTTCGCCGCCGCCCTGGGTCTGGCCGGCCGGCCGCCGGTCGACGTCTTTGCCGCCGCCCGCGCCGCCAAGGACAGTTTCAGGGGGTGACCGGGCGGGCGATGAATGACCTGGCGGCCGACGCGGTGATCCGCCTGCTGGCGCTCCAGGCCCATCCCGAAGGCGGCTGGTTCCGCGAGACCTTCCGCGACCCCCGGCCGGTCGACCGCGCCGGCCGGGGCGCCTCGACAGCGATCTATTATCTGTTGCAGGCCGGCGAATGCGCGGCCTGGCACCGGGTGGACGCCGCCG
>JAJFJE010000387.1 GCA_021774355.1 Alphaproteobacteria bacterium | reverse complement strand
CCGGTTGAATCCGGGCGGCGTGATGATGCAGTGGCTGCCCCTGCACCTGGTGGGACCGGAGGACGCGCGCGCTATTGTCAAAACCTTTCAGTCGGTGTTTCCCCACACCAGCGTGTGGAACAGTTACCTGACACGGATCGTTTTGCTGGTGGGATCGGACCAGCCACAGGTGCTGGACAAATCACGCTTCGACGCACTGATGCAAAATCCGGACATTCGGGCAATGGCCGGGCAAATCGGGATTTCAAGTTTCGTGGATATGATGGATTTTTACCTGGCCGAGGGCAAATTGCTGGCACCGTTGCTGGACAGTGCGGCCGTTATCACTGACGACCGCCCGTTACTGGAGCATTCCCCGGCGACGCTGGTGCCGCCTTTGAAGCGGGAAACCGATGAGTCGTTTTTGAATCTATTGCAGTACCGGATAGGACGGTTCCCCCCGACGCGAGGCATGGCCCCAGAGGAGACTCTCTATTTTAGGAAGAACTACGAATTGCGCACCGCGCAGAGGATTTCCATTTTTTCGCAGAGGTACCGGGGACCCGGCGCGGAGGCCTTCGCCCGCAAAAATTATCCGGCTGGATTGAAACAGGTGCGGATTTTTCTGGAGACGCACGAAAACCCAGTCATTCACCTGTCCGCTGATGGCTGGAAGTAACCCCTCCCACCTGCCAGTCACTGCGAGCCGGCAGGGATTTATTTTTTCCGGAAAGAAGGCTTTTCGTATTTCGTATCGACTTTACGATTGATCATATCGTTAAAAATGTTGAACACCATTTTCCCGATGAACAGAGTGCCCACGACCAGCAGCAGATAAAAAAGGCCATTCACCACCATCGCCACCCCGCTGCCGTTTTCCATCCCCCACATTTTATTGACCGCATCGGTGACACCGGTGACCCAGTTCATGATCCCGCTGAAGAAGCCTCCCGAACTTTCGGCCGGTTGGGCCTGCTCGGAGGTTTCCGCCCATACCGGTGCGGTTTCAAAAACTACATTTATGGTTAGTGTAAATATTAAAACCGACAAGAAACTTATCCCAACTACCGAGCCTTTACTCCGTTTGATAAACAAGATCGATACCTCCTCCAATGTGAATAATAAGATCAGGTCAGGATCATATCCTGAACTTTAACCAGCCCCTCCGCGTTCTTCAATAGTGCCTGACCTTCCGGCCCAATCCCGTTTCCGAAGACATCCAGATATTTGAGATCAGAAAGCGTGAGCGATTCCGACAGGGCCTTGGCCCCGGCATCGCCAATATTATTTTGCGCCAAATCCAGGGTCACCAGTTGTGCCAGATACAGCGACTGGGCAAGCGCCCCGGCTCCCTCGGGTCCCACTTTGTTTTTCCACAGGTTCAAGTATTTTAAATTGGAGAAATTAGAGGATTCCGCGAGAATGCGCGTCCCCTCGTCTCCAAGACCGTTCCGTTCCAGATGGAGCTCAACCAACCGGGTAATGACTTTGGATTCCGCCAGCGCCCGAAAACCCTCCGGGCTGATGTCGTTGCGCTCCAGGTTCAGCACTTCCAAGCCCCGCAGAGCCTCGGTTTCGGCAACAATTTTCAATCCCTTATCGCCTATATATTTCAACCGCAGATCCAGGGATTTGCCGTCTTTGGACAACAGTTTGGGGATCAGTTGCTCGACCGGTTCATCATTAAAAGGCATGCTGTTTGGCAATTCAGATTCCTCTTCAAATACTCTCAAAATTACTCTTAATATAGGTGTTTTCAGTGTAACACGAAAATTTTAAATTTTGATACAAATGATTCATTATTCATTAAAAATCATAGGGTTACACGTCGCAGGTCCTGATCAGGCGCAACGCCAATGGATTGATCTTAAGGCTGCCTCCCGGTGCGCCCTCCCCGCCCGTTCCAGGGGTTGAAAACCGGTTCACTCCTGGCTTGATGTGAAGGCCGGAAACCAACATAATGTCCTCAGAGCCGCATGACATCGGTCGGGAGAATTCCATTGGCAGACGACACACAATTCAGCTACGCGCCGGAGACCCTGGCCGAGATATCCTCGCTCAGCATCCGGGCCATCCAATTGGTCGAGGGCCTGCTGTCCGGCCATCACCGCAGCCCCCACAAAGGCTCCAGCGTTGAATTTGCGGAATATAAGGACTATACGCCGGGCGACGATATCCGCCACATCGACTGGAAAGTGGTGGCCAAAACCGATAAATACCACGTCAAACAGTTCGAACAATCCACCAACCTGAAATGCACTCTGCTACTCGATGCCAGCGGTTCCATGGCCTACCGTTCGCCGGACCCGAAATCGCCCGGCATGGACAAACGGGATTACACCCGCACGCTGGTGGCGGCCATGGGCTATCTGCTGCTGAAACAATTCGACGCGGTGGGCCTGACCCTGTTCAACGACCAGGTGGTGTCGCATATTCCGCCACGGTCCCGACCGTCGCATTTTCAGAATATATTGCACGGATTGCAGGCTATGGAATTTCAGGGGATTACCCGGGTGGACCGGGTGGTGGGGGACCTGATCGAACGCCTGCCGGGGCGCGGCATGCTGATCCTGGTGTCCGACCTGCTGGCCCCACGGGAAGAGGTCTTCAAAACTCTTAAAATGCTCAAGTCCCGCGGGCTGGAGGTCATCCTGTTTCATGTCCTGCATACGGATGAAACCACTTTACCCTTTGAAGGCGACCTGATTTTTGAATCGCTGGAGGATGACCCGCCCATCGGCCTCGACCCATTCGACGTGCGCCAGCAATACCAGCAGGCCATTCAGGAACACATTGAGTTTTACACCCGGAATTGCCCGACTCTGGGAATCGACTATCTGTTCATGGAAACCTCCGCGCCGCTGGAACAGGCGTTGCGGTATTATCTGCTGCGCCGCAAGAGTCTGCGAAAAATATGAATTTCAGTTTCACATCCCCCTGGTACCTATTTGGATTGTTAGGGCTGGCCCTGCCGATCCTGATCCATTTGCTGACCCGCCGCCAGCAGAC
>JAJFJE010000386.1 GCA_021774355.1 Alphaproteobacteria bacterium | reverse complement strand
AACCGAGGGCGCCATCAGCCTGGAGGGCACCCTGGCCGGCCTGGCCGGCTCGCTGGTGGGCAACCTGCCCTGGTTCTATCTCGCCCGGCTGCTGGGGGAAGACCGCCTGGTGGCCCTGACCGCCCGCTTCGGGCGCTTCGTGATGGTCGCGCCCGACGATGTCCAGGCGGCGATCTCGTGGTTCAACCGTCACGGCCCGACCGCCGTCCTGCTGGCCCGGCTGGTCCCGGGCGTGCGGACCCTGATCTCGGTGCCGGCCGGCCTGACGCGCATGTCCCTGGCCAGCTTCCTGCTCTATTCCGCCCTCGGCTCGGTGGTCTGGATCGGGGCGCTGGCCGGGCTGGGCTACGCCCTGGGCGATCACTGGCCGGCGATCGAGGGCTATGTCGGCCCGCTCGGGGCCTGGGCGGTCGGTGCCTGCGCGGTGGCCGGCGTGGCCTTTGTCGCCATTCGCCACTGGCGCAGGCGCCGCGACCCCGACGCCCGATGACAGCACCGACGCCAGCCCTATAGTGGTGACCATGATGGACAAGGCAAAGACCGCCGCCGCCCTGACCCTGTTCGCGGGAAGCGCCGCCCTGCTGGCCGGGGCGCTGGGCTTTCAACATATTGGCGGCCTGGCGCCTTGCGAGCTGTGCATCTGGCAGCGCCTCGCCCATGTCGCGGTGCTGTGCTGGGCCGGGGCTGCCCTGCTGGTGCCCGGTCGCACGGGCCGGATTGCCGCCGGCGTCGCCGCCGTTGCCATGCTGTGCAGCGTCGCGGTCGCGAGTTTTCACGCCGGCGTCGAGCAAGGCTGGTGGAAGGGCTTCACCGCCTGCACCGCCGGGGCCTTCGGCGCGCTTTCGGTCGAGGACGTGATGAAGGCCCTGGAGGCCGCCCCGGTGGTCCGTTGCGACGCGATCCAATGGTCCTGGGCGGGCCTGTCCATGGCGGCGTGGAACGCCGTGGCCTCGCTGGCCCTGCTGGCGACGGCCGGCCTGCTCGCCGGCTGGCTGTCAAGACGATGACCGGCCCCGCGCCGCTGCCTGGCGACCCGACCCCCGAGGAGCAGGTCGAACGGATGATCCGGGTCGACCATGCCGGGGAGTTCGGCGCGGTCCAGATCTATAAGGGCCAGCTCGCCGTGCTCGGCCGCACCGCCAGCGGCGACCTCATCCGCCACATGGCCGAGCAGGAACAGCGCCATCTCGCGCGTTTCGATGCCCTGGTCGCCGACCGCGGGGTCCGTCCCACCTTGCTCTCGCCCCTGTGGTCGGTCGCCGGCTTCGCGCTCGGCGCCGCCACCGCCCTGATGGGCCAGAAGGCGGCCATGGCCTGTACGGCCGCGGTCGAAGAGGTCATCGACGCGCATTACCGCGACCAGGCCGAGACTTTGGGCGAGCGGGAGCCGGAACTGAAGACGGTGATCGAGGAATTCCGCCAGGACGAGATCGCCCACCACGACACGGCAATCGCCCAGGGCGCCGAACAGGCCCCCGCCTATCCCCTGCTCTCGACCGCCATCAAGGCCGGCAGCCGCTTGGCGATCTGGCTGTCGACCCGGCTGTAGCGGCGCGGCCGGGTCATCGCCGGCGCAGCGGACTTAGCCTATGGCCGGCTGTCGATCTGCCAGACGGCGTGGTAGCGGCAGACCAGGACGCCGGCCTGGTTGGTCGCTTCGACCCGCAAGGTCGCCTCGCCCCGCTCCGCATCGGCGGCCACCACCTCGGCCTCGACCGCGAGGATATCGCCGGGCCGCACCGGCAGCAGCCAGCGCAGATCGGCAAAACTTGGCATCGCCCGATAACCGCCGGCCTGGTCGAGGCCCAGGCCGCGGGCCAAGGTGCCGGCGATCAGCGCTGCGGTATGCCAGCCCGAAGCGGCCAGGCTGCCGAACAGCGACCGGGCCGCGCCGGCATCGTCGAGATGGAATGGTTGGGGATCGAACGCCGTGGCGAAGGCGATGATCTGCTCCCGGCCGATCTGGAAGCGGCCGGGCGCGAAGCGCCGGCCGATGGTGAAATCCTCGAAATAAAGGCCGCTCATGGGGTCGCCGGACGGCAGGCGAAAAAGGCGCTGGCGATCATGGTCAGCACCGCCTCGCCCCGCTGATTCAGCAAGTCATGGCGGCACTTGACGATGCCCATTTCCGGCCGTTTCGCCGACCGCCGCAGGTCGACGACTTCGCTGCGGCCGCTCAGCCGGTCGCCCGCCACCACGGTGCCGTGGACTGCGACGCTGTCGATCCCCGGCGCGCCCAGGGAGGCGGCCCGCAGGATGAAGCCGTCGCACATCAGGCGCATCAGCAGGCCGCAGCAATGCCACGCCGAGGCCGCGCCGGGCACACCGGCCTGGGCGGGCAGCGGATCGAAGTCCCGCTGGTAGGCGGCGATCTCGCCGGCCGTGACCGGCCGGTCGCCGTACTGGAGGACGTCGCCAAGGGTAAAGTCGTCGAAATAGAATTCCGCCATGGCGGCCTCAGGTATTGAAGCGGAAATGCAGGACATCACCGTCGGCAACGACATAGTCCTTGCCTTCCAGACGCAGCCGGCCGGCTTCGCGGGCGCCCGCCTCGCCGTTATATTTCACGAAATCCTGATAGGCGATGGTCTCGGCGCGGATGAAGCCCTTCTCGAAATCGGTATGGATCACCGCGGCCGCCTGGGGCGCCTTGGTCCCCCGCACGATGGTCCAGGCCCGCGCTTCCTTGGGACCCGCGGTGAAATAGGTGATCAGGCCGAGCAGGTCGTAGCCGGCGCGGATCAGCCGGGCAAGGCCGGTTTCCGCCAGGCCCAGATCATCGAGGAACAGGGCGCGCTCGGCGGCCTCGAGGGTCGCCACCTCGGCCTCGATGGCGGCGGAGATCACCACCTGGGCCGCCCCCTGGGCCTCGGCCATGGCGATTGCCCGGGCGGAAATCGCATTGCCGGCAGCGGCCGCCGCCTCGTCGACATTGCAGACATAGAGCACCGGCTTGGCGGTGATCAGGTCGAGGGTGGCGAACACCGCCCGTTCCTCCGGGGCGACCTCCACCGTCCGGGCCGGCCGGCCATCGCGCAGGGCGACCAGGGCCTGCTCCATCAGGGCGAGCCGCAGCTTGGTCTCCTCGTCGGCCCCCTTGATCCGCTTCTGCAGCGCGGGCACGCGCTTTTCCAGGCTGTCGAGGTCGGCCAGCATCAATTCGGTCTCGATGATTTCGGCATCGGCCAAGGGATCAACCCGGCGCTCGACATGGACGATATCGTCGTCCTCGAAGCAGCGCAGAACGTGGCAGATCGCATCCACTTCCCGGATGTGGCTGAGGAACTGGTTGCCCAGGCCCTCGCCCTGGGCGGCGCCGCGCACCAGCCCGGCGATATCGACGAAGGTGATCTGGGTCGGGATGATCTGGGCGCTCTTGGCCACCGCCGCGATCTTCTCCAGACGGAGGTCCGGCACGCCCACCTGGCCGACATTGGGTTCGATGGTGCAGAACGGATA
>JAJFJE010000385.1 GCA_021774355.1 Alphaproteobacteria bacterium | reverse complement strand
GGCCATCAGGGCCTCGCGGTAGAAGCGGTAGAAGCCGCGATAGGAGGTCTCGCCGATCGCCGATTCGCCGACCACCCCGGGCAGATCCGGATCCTCGCGGTCGCCGGCAATGCCCATCTGGGCGTTCATGAAGCCCTGGCGCGTGACATAGCCCCGGGTCAACTGGGCCTCGGATTCCATATTGTCGTTATCGTCTGCTTCCCAATAGCCGGCGACCCCGAAGGTGCGGTGCAGCGACTTGTTGATGCGGTCCTTCAGGTCGGCCGGCATGTCCGCCTCGACCATCGACCAGGTATAGACTTCGGTCTGGTCCGGGGCCCTGGGATGCCACACTTTGAACAGGCTGGAGCCCCACAGATAGGTGTTGTTGGGGAACACCGTGCCGTTGAGGTGGCTGCCGTAGTAACGGGTGCGCAGCGCGCCCACGGCCTTTTCCATGGCCGGGCGCTTGCGCTCCTGCCAGACGCGGATCTCCTTCGCCAGTTCCAGATCATGGGCGCCCGGATTGACGTCGTAGAGGATGCCCAGGCCATGGCCGTGGCGGGTCGCCACCTGAAGCCCGGCGCCGGCCGGCGGCAGCACGGCATTGCCCGACATGCCCGCCAGTGCGCCGCCGCCCGCCTTCAGCGCCGCCGCGTGGGTCCAGCCGACATGATAGGCGTCGCCCACGAAATTCTCGCAGGGCACCTTCCAATTGGTGTTCATCACCGACCGCCCGGGCGGCCCGACCAGCTCGACTCCGCCCGTGGCCTCCATCCAGATGTCCAGATAGAACCGGGCCTCGCCCAGATAATCCGCCAGGTCCGGCGCTTGCGGGTCGAAGCAGCCGTAGATGAAGCCGTGATAGGAGGTCACCCGGTCGACCGCGCGCAGGCCATGGGTCGCCTTGTCCAGCCGGCCCCGGTACAGCTCGGTCTCGAACGGCATCGACTGCAGGCTGCCATCGGTGCCGTAGGACCAGCCATGGTAGTTGCACACGAAGCCCCGGGCATTGCCCGCCTCGACCGGGCAGATCCGCGCCCCGCGATGGCGGCAGACATTCAGGAATGCCTTGATCGTTCCGTCTTTCTGGCGGCAGACGATGACCTCGTCCTGGCCCATCCGGGTGGTGATGAAGTCGCCATAGTTGGGAATCGACGATTCATGGGCCAGGAACAACCAGCAACGCGCGAAAATCCGCTCCATCTCCAACTCGAAGATCTCGCGGTCGTGATAGATCCGCGCGCTCTGTAAGCCGCGCTTCACATCCACAAGCTTTTCTATCTCGGTCATTGGTGGCTTTTCCTCCCTTTGCTCATCAAGACTGCCTTCTCCTTAGCTAACACAGTTCTGTCGGGCGCGTCGTCTTCCTATTGCACATGGCCGGAAATTTGGCCGCATGGCTCGGTGCGGTCCGTCTGATGCGGCGGGCTGGCGGCGAGAAATTCCGCGAGAAACGGCAGGCGGTCATTGCCCCACCACATCTCGTCGCCGAGCACCATGGTAGGAACGCCGAACACCCCGCGGGCGTTGGCCGCCTTGGTCGATTCGGCATAGCGCCGCTCGGCCTCGGGCGACGCGACGAAAGCCGCCACCTCGGGCGCGTCCCAGCCCATCGCGGCGGCCACCCGGGCCAGCAAGGCCGGCTCGCGCGGGTCGCCGCCGGCGCCCCACACCGCATGCCACATGGCGGTGACATAGGGCTCGGCCTGCCCGCGATCGGCGGCATAGAGCACCGCCTTGTTGGCCAAAGCGGAGTCCAGCGACGTGGGAAAGGCCAGGGGCACGCCGTAGCGGTCGGCCCAACGCCTCAGGTCGGTCAGGAGGTAACGGAGCTTGATCGGGATGGTGACGTTGGACGGCCCCGTATTGCCGGCGGCCAGCTTGAGCTGAGGCAGGTTGACCGGGTGGTAGACGACGTCCAGGCCGTGGCGCCGGGCCAGCCCAGGCAGTTGGGTATGGGCCAGGTACGCGAAGGGACTCATCAGGTCCAGGTAGAAATGAAGCGGCCCGGCCATGGCGCTCACGCGGCCTTCAGTTCGGCAAAGCCACAGCCGCAGATCCATTCCCGGATCGGTTCATAGGCCATGATCTCGGCCCGGACGTCGCCCAGTATGGCCATGGCACAGATCCAGTTCTTGATCTCCAGGGCGCCGTTTCCGGCGGTCTCGAGAATCTCCGCGTCGCCGATCGCCATCAGCGCTTCGACGTCGCCCTGTTCGGCGAGGCCGAGGACCCGGCGGTCGAAAGCCTCGTTGACCTGGCCCATCTGGGCCGCGCCGACCCAGTGGCTGATGCCGCCGGTCCCGAACACCGCGACGCGCTCGTCGCCCGGCCAACTGTCGATCGCCCGGCGGATGCTCTGGCCGATTGCCTGGGCCCGCCGGCTGTCGACCACCGGCAGGACGCCGCAGTTCAGATAGACCGGAATGGTCCGCAGCTTGGGATTCGACTTGACCGCATAATGATGGGGCACGGCGATGGCGTGATCGACCGTGATGGCCTTGGCGAAGGCCCAGTCGACCCCGTCCGCGAAGCCGCTGGTCATGATGTGCCGGGCCAGGGGCTCGTTGGTCAGGAACGGCACCCGCGCGATGCCCAGCCACTCCTCCGCCGGGCCTTCGACATCGCCGATACCGATCAGGCAGCGCGGAATGCAGTGCGGTCCGAACAGCGCGTAGTGGTCGTCGCCGATGATGATGACGGTGTCCGCATCGCGCTCTTTCAGGGTCTGGTTGATCGCAGCGAAGGCGTTCAGCACGGCGTCGCGCTGGGCCGGCGGCGGCGCGTCGGTCATGCTCGGGATCAGCGGGTCGTGCGGCATCAGGAAGCCGCCGATAATCGTCGCCATGTCGCTCTCCTCCGATCGGCCGGTCAGGCCGGGGTGTTCATGCTCTGCATGTAGTCGGCCATGGCCTGGGGGCCGCGAACGGCAATGAAAGCCGCCATCAGCAACAGGGTATTGGCATCCCGGCGGGCCATGGCGCCGACATTCATCGCGGCCATGATCGCCTTTTCGGCCTCGTCCAGGCGGAAGCCATCGGCATAGCCGCGCGGGTTGTCACGAAACCTCGCCGCCTCGGCCGGATTGGTGCCGATCAGCCACAGGGCCTTTTCCAACGCGTTGGTGCTCATCCTGGCTCTCCGCTACTGGGCCGCCCGCAGGGTGGCGGCGATTTCGGCGTGCAGCTTGGCCCAGCGCCGGCCCGATTCCCGGGCGCCTTCGAGATAGGCCTCGGGCACCAGGTGATAGGGCGGCCGGCAAGGCCCTGCCGCCATCCATCCGGCAGCATCCATCCGGGCCTTTTCCAGGCCAATATTGTAGATGGAAAAATCCTTGAACGAGCCGTTGGGAAACAGCGTCTGGTAGCTCGCGGCCATGGCCTCGGACAGGGTCCTGGCGTCGTCCCAATGGCCGGTCCGTTTGGCCTTGGCGATCTCGTCGCGCAGGGTCGTCACCGGGGCCGGGCCGCACACCGCGCCGCTGGTCCAGAAGGCCGTGCAGAACGCGGGGTCGATCCGCGCCGCGGCGTAATAGTCGATATCGATCGGCAGGAAGCGGATCTGCCGGCGGCTGAGCTTGAGGTCGAGGACCAGGGTGCCGACGCCCAGATATTTCGCGGTGATGACCTGGGGAATCCCGGCGACCTGGGCCCAGAACGGCCGGGGAAATTCGAATTTGAACGCTTCGTGATTGGCGTAGACGCAGATCGCCGTGTCGGGGCAGGCCTCGGCGACGTCGCGGTAGAACTGCACCGCGGTGGGCAGGTCCGGCGCACACCACATGGGCGGGCCGATCATCACCCCGTCAACGCCGATATCCCGGGCGGCACGGGTCTGGCGGACCGTCTCGCGGGTGTTCAGGCTGGTGGTGCCGCCGAACACCGGCACCCGGCCCCGCGCGCTCTCGACCAGGGTCGCCATGAAGGCGCGCTTTTCGTCCCAGGTCAGGGTGGCACCCTCGCCCAAGGTGCCCAGGGTCAGGATGCCGTTGACCCCGGCACCGATCAGGCCTTCGACCGCCCGCGCCGTCTCGTCCAGATCGACCGTGTGCGCGGCCCGCCAGTCGGACGCCCCGGCCTTGGCCGGGGTCGGCATGATCGCCCATGCGCCATGCACGTCGTCGACAGTCAGCAGTGATTTGGCCATCAGCCATGTCCCTCGGCAGATCCGGCCGGCGCCTGAGCACCGTGTCGGTTAAAACCATTCCAACCGGACTGTTTGTAAGGTCCGACTGGGCGGCGGCAGGCGGTGGTCCGAGCAGGCCCGATCAGGTGCCGGTCGCGCCGCGCCGACCGATCCCACGCCGGCCGTTCGACCGGCCATCAGGCGTCCCGGCTCGGGCCGGCCTCCTCCCAAGTGTTGCTGACGGAAGGGTCCCCGAGAGCCTAATATAAGTAAACCCAAAAATTGCGGATCGGTATCATCACCACTGTGAATAACGGGGGTCCTTCGGTCGCGGCCTCGCGACGGGGCGGCCCGGCCGCTTGACGTCGGCAAGAATGTGCACTTTAATGCATGTTCATGAGGATGGGGAGATGTTCGATGCGTGATAATGCAGCCCTGAGGCCGATCGACCCCGCCCCGGCGGTGGACTACCAGACCGACCCCAGCCGTTATCGCCACTGGTCCTTCACCGTCGACGGTCCGCTCGCCACCCTCACCCTCGAGGTCGCGGAAGATGGCGGCCTGCGTCCCGGCTACAAGCTGAAGCTCAATTCCTATGATCTGGGGGTCGATATCGAGCTGGCCGACGCGGTCCAGCGCCTGCGCTTCGAACATCCCCAGGTGCGCACGGTGATCGTGACCAGCGGCCGCGACCGGGTCTTTTGCTCGGGCGCCAACATCCACATGCTCGGCCTGTCCAGCCACCCGTGGAAGGTCAATTTCTGCAAATTCACCAACGAGACGCGCAATGGCCTGGAGGATTCGAGCCGGGACGGCAGCCTGAAGTTCCTTGCCGCGGTGAACGGCTCGTGTGCCGGCGGCGGCTATGAACTGGCGCTCGCCTGCGACGAGATCCTCCTGGTCGACGACCGGTCCTCGGCTGTATCCCTGCCCGAGGTCCCGCTTCTCGGGGTGCTGCCGGGGACCGGCGGCCTGACCCGGCTGACCGACAAGCGCCAGGTCCGTCACGACCTGGCCGACATCTTCTGCACCACCGCCGAGGGCGTGCGCGGGCAGCGGGCCAAGGACTGGCGGCTGGTCGATGCCCTGGCCAAGCCCGCCCAGTTCCAGGCGGCCGTGCGCAGCCATGCCCTGGCCCTGGCGGGCGCCAGCCTGCGCCCCGCCAGGGCCACAGGCATCGCCCTGACCCCGGTGCACCGGCGCTTCGGGTCCGACCGCATCGATTACGACCATGTCGCGGTGGCCATCGACCGCGGCCGCCGGCTGGCGACCCTGACCGTCAAGGCCCCGGCCGAACCGCAACCGACCACGGCCGAGGGCATCCACCAGGCCGGCGCCGCCTGGTGGCCCCTGGCCATGGCGCGGGAACTCGACGATGCCATCCTGACCCTGCGGACCAACGAGCTGGAGATCGGCACCTGGCTGCTGGCGACGGCGGGCGACCCCGCGGCCGTGATGGCGGTCGACCGGACCCTGATCACGCTCCGCGAGGAGTGGCTGGTGCGCGAGACCATCGGCCTGATGCGCCGGACCTTCGCCCGCCTGGACGTCTCGGCGCGCAGCCTGTTCGCCCTGATCGAACCCGGTTCGTGCTTTGCCGGCGCGCTGTTCGAGTTGGCCCTGGCCTGCGACCGCAGCTACATGGCCGACCGGCCGGGCGACCCGGCGGCCCCGGTCATTGCCCTCAGCCCGCTGAATTTCGGCCCGCTGGCCATGGTCGGTGGCGTCTCGCGCCTGACCCGCCGGTTCTACGGCGAGGCCGAGCCCATGGAAGCCGTGGCCGGCGCCATCGGCCGCGCGCTGGACGCCCAGACCGCCGTTGCCCTGGGCCTGGTGACCGCCGCCCCCGATCCGCTCGACTGGGCCGACGAGATCCGCCTGATGCTGGAGGAACGGGCAAGCCTGTCGCCCGACGGCCTGACCGGCCTGGAGGCCAATCTGCGCTTCTGCGGTCCCGAGACCATGGAGACCCGCATCTTCGGGCGGCTGACCGCGTGGCAGAACTGGATCTTCAACCGGCCCAATGCGGTCGGCGAGCGCGGTGCGCTCACGGTATATGGCTCGGGCGGGCGCCCGGGTTTCGACTGGACCCGGGTGTAAGGACCATCATGATGTCGATCGACTACACCGACCTGATCCCCAACAATGTCGAGCTCGGCGCGGACCGCACCCTGCAGCGGGCCCTTGAGGCATGGCAGCCCAACTATCGCAATTGGTGGCTCGAAATGGGTCCCGAGGGCACCCACGACCTGGACATCTATCTGCGCACGGCGATCAGCGCCGAACCCTCGGGCTGGGCGCAATTCGGCCACGTCAAGATGCCCGACTATCGTTGGGGGATCTTCCTGGCGCCGCGCGACCCGGAGCGCGCCATCGGCTTCGGCGAACACAGGGGCCAGCCCGCCTGGCAAGAGGTCCCCGGCGAGCACCGGGCCAATCTGCGCCGGATCATCGTGACCCAGGGCGATACCGAGCCCGCCTCGGTCGAACAGCAACGCCATCTGGGCCTGACCGCGCCATCGCTCTACGACCTGCGCAACCTGTTCCAGGTCAATGTCGAAGAAGGCCGCCATCTCTGGGCCATGGTCTATCTGCTGCACCGCTTCTTCGGCCGGGACGGCCGCGAGGAGGCCGACGCCCTGCTCGAGCGGCGTTCCGGCGACACCGACAATCCGCGCATCCTGGGCGCGTTCAACGAGCGCACGCCGGATTGGCTGGCCTTCTTCATGTTCACCTATTTCACCGACCGGGACGGCAAGTTCCAGCTCTGCGCCCTGGCCGAATCGGGCTTCGATCCCCTGGCCCGCACCACCCGCTTCATGCTGACCGAAGAAGCCCACCACATGTTCGTGGGCGAGTCCGGCGTCGCCCGGGTGATCCAGCGGACCTGCGAGGTGATGAAGGCCCACGACCTGCGCGACCCCGCCCAGGTGCGGGCGCTCGGGGTGATCGACCTGGAGACCATCCAGCGCTATCTGAATTTTCACTTCAGCGTGACCATCGACCTGTTCGGTGCCGACCAGTCCTCGAACGCCGCCGGCTTTTACAGCGCCGGCCTCAAGGGCCGGTTCGAGGAAACCAAGCGGGCCGACGACCATGTCCTGAAGGATCGCGTCTATCCGGTCCTGACGGTCGCCGACGGCCGCCTGACCGAGCACGAGGCCCCCATGCTGACAGCGCTCAACGAGGTGCTGCGCGACGATTTCATCCGCGACAGCCATGGCGGCGTCGCCCGCTGGAACAAGATCATCGAAAAGCACGGCCTGCCGTTCCGCCTGAAGGCGCCCCACAAGGCGTTCAACCGGCGCATCGGGCAATTGGCCGGGGTGCACGTCACCCCCGACGGCCAGGTGGTCGCGGCGGCCGAATGGCAGGCCGGCGCCGCCCACTGGCTCCCGACCGAAGCGGACCGTGCCTTCGTTGCCGCGCTGATGGGCCGGGTGGTCGAACCCGGTCGCTTTGCCAACTGGATCGCGCCGCCGCCGGTGGGCATTAATCGTCAGCCGATCGATTTTTCCTATGTCCGGTTCGACTGAGGCAATGAACACGACACTGAACCAGCACCTGATCGACCCGGAAATCTGCATCCGCTGCAACACCTGCGAGGAGACTTGCCCGGTCGGCGCCATCAGCCATGACAGCCGCAACTATGTCGTCGACGCCGGCCTGTGCAATGCCTGCGGCGCCTGCCTGCCGCCCTGCCCCACCGGCTCGATCGACAATTGGCGCCAGGTCCTGCGCCATGCCGCCTATGGGGTTGCCGAACAATTGCTGTGGGACACCCTGCCCGTGCAGGATCCCGCGCTCGCCGCGGGGACCGGCCCCAGCGCGCCACCGGCCATGGCACCCAGGCCGTGGTCGGCCGGACAGCCGGCGCTCAACCTGTTCGACCACCGCCGCCCGGCCCGGGCGACCGTGGTCGGGAACTACCGGGTCACCGGTGCGGCGGCGGCCAGCGACACCCGCCACATCGTGCTCGACTTCGGGGCGACGCCCTTTCCGGTCCTGGAAGGCCAGTCGATCGGCATCCTGCCGCCGGGCGACGACAGTTTCGGCCGGCCCCATCATGCCCGGCAATATTCCATCGCCTCGCCCCGGGATGGCGAGCGGCCGCGCTACAACAATCTGGCCCTGACGGTGAAGCGGGTGACTGCCGACCATGACGGCCGACCGGTGCACGGCCTGTGCTCCAACTATCTGTGCGATCTGCGCAAGGTCGAAACGGTCGACGTCACCGGCCCGTTCGGCGCCAGCTTCCTGATGCCCGATCACCCCGCCGCCCATCTGGTGATGATCTGCACCGGCACCGGGGCCGCCCCCATGCGGGCGATGACCGAACGGCGCCGGCGCCTCCAGGGCGATGGCCGCCAGGGCCGCCTGGTGCTGTTCTTCGGCGCCCGCACCCGGGACGAACTGCCCTATTTCGGACCCTTGATGACCCTGCCCGCGGCGTTCATCGATGTTCATCTGGCCCTGTCCCGGGCGCCGGACAGGCCCAAGGCCTATGTCCAGGACCTGATGCGGGCGCAGGCGGACCAACTGGGCGGCCTGCTCGCCGACCCGGAGACCTATGTTTATGTTTGCGGCTTGAAGGGAATGGAGTCAGGGGTGCTGGCGGCCCTGTCCGAGATCGCCGCGGCCCGGGGTTTCGACCCCCAGGGCCTGCTGGCGACCATGGCGGCCGCCGGGCGGCTCCATCTCGAAACCTACTGACGGCCCCGGCGGCCAGGCCGCCGGCGCCCGATCGTTGCGATCAGTAGCGCTGGCCCGGCGCTGCGTAATAGGCCGAATAGGGATCCGCGCTGTTCACCGGGCTGCGCATCGATTCGAAACCGAAGCTGGGACCGCCGGTGCCGATCGGCCCGGAGTTGAACCGCACCCCGTCATAGCTGCGGATGCCGTCCCGCACGGTGAAGCGCTCGACCTTGCTGCTCTCCCCGGCCCGCCCGTCCATGTCCCGGGTGTTGGGGCTGACCGTCATGGTCTGTTCCTGGAACGCCAGGGCGGGGCCGGCGACCAAGCCGAGGCCCAGGGCAATAAGGATCGCTACGCGCATTGTGGTAACTCCCGTCCGGGCCGGATCCGACCGTTTCCTATGGAGACACCCGGATCGCCCACCTGTCAATTCGAGTCCCCCCCGACATTGCACCAGAGCGGCTCTATCCCTCAGTCGTCGGGCTCGCCCTGCACCATATGATCGCCCAAAGGTGGCGCCGGTATGGCGGACACGGCAGCGTCGAGCCGGTCGAGTGCCGGATCGTCGAGACCCAGGCGGCGCAGCGCGGCGGCGGTGGCTGCCAGGTAGTCCCGGTTCCGCCCGGCCAGGCCTTCGGCCCCGGCGATCCGTGCCGCCTGCGCGGCGAAGGGCAGCTTGCCGGCATATTGCGGGTGGCTGCGGTCGATGATGTAGGTGATCGCCCGGACCGGGCCTTTGGCCGTGGCCAGGGAGACCACGCGCTCCCGGTAGACGTCGTTCACCAGTTCACGGGCGCGCAGCGCCGCCAGCGTCTCCGCTGCGGCTTCGCCGGCGACGCGGTAGACCAGGCCCCGGCACGAGCCGCCCCGATCGAGGGCAAGCACCAGGCCCGGCCGGGCCGGCGTCCCCCGATAATGGGTGGAGTACAGGCAGAACGACCGGTGCCAGCCCCGCAACAGCCCGGGAAAGGCCTCCAGAAAGGCGAAGTCCGGCCGCCAGACCAGCGACCCGTAGGCAAAGAGGTGAAGCTCCTGCGGCTTGCTCAACGATCCACCTGTTCGACCGCCATCCTGGCAGAAGGCGTTGGTGCGGCCCACAAGGCACCGTATACAGACGACACGACGAGAGGACGATGAAACATGAGCGTGTCGCGGCGGTATGTCCTGCTGTTCGGACTCTTCCTGCTGGCCCTGGCGGCCTGGACCGCGTGGTGGTTCTACCTGGCCGGCCAGGTCAAGGAACGGACCCTGGCCTGGGTGGCGGAACAGCGCGCCAGCGGTACCGAAATCAGCTACCAGGATTTCACCGTCTCGGGCTACCCCTATCGCATCGAAGTCGACCTGGACAAGCTGGCCCTGGCCGTGCCCCAGGCCCCCGAAGCGCCCGAGGTCGCCATCCCCCATCTCAAGGTCCTGGGCCTGCCGTGGAACCCCAGGCTGGTGCTGGCCGATGTCGTCGGACCGGTGACCCTGGCCTGGACCGACCCGGACAGCCGGCGCCAGACGGCGCTCTACGATGCCAAAAGCACCACCATCAGCATCGGCCTCGAAGCGGGGCGCCTCGCCCGCCTGTCCGCCTCGGCCCAGTATCCCCGGCTGTCCGCCGCGACCTTGGGCGGCCTGCTGTCGGCCAAGCTGTTCGAGATCCATGCCCGCGACCTGGGCGGCGCCACCGCGCTGCCGCCGGCCGAAGGCGGCAGCCCAACCGCCCCCCTGGCCGGGCAGGTTGCGGTCGATGGCGACACCATCGCATTGCCCGGCACGCTCGAGTCCCCCATGGGGGCGCAGATCGCCTCGCTGGGCCTGACCCTCGGCCTGACCGGGCCGCTGACCGCGGCCGCCGATCCGCGGGCGATCCTGGCGGCCTGGCGCGATGCCGGCGGCACGCTCGAGATCGAGCGCGGCGACCTGCGCTGGGGCAGCCTCGACCTCAGCCTGACCGGCACCCTGGCCCTGGACAAGGCCTTCCGCCCGCAAGGCGCGCTGTCGGGACGGGTCGGCGGCCTCGACCCGGTCCTCGCCGCCGCCGTCAGCCAGGGCCGGCTGGCAGCCGACCAGGCGGAATCGATCCGCAGCGCCCTGGGGGCGCTCAGCTTCCTGACCCGCGACGAGGCCGGCCGGGTGCCGTTCGGCATTACCCTGCAGGATGGCCGGGTGCTGGTCGGTCCGGTTGCCGTCGGCCGGGTTGCGCCGATCCTGTGACGGTGCGCCGGGCCGGGGTTCCGCCCGGGCCGGTCACCCGCCGTCCCAGCGGCCCGACGCGGCGCGCTCGACCAGCAGGGGCGCCGGCGCCCAACCGGCGCCGTAGCGGGCGTGAAAGCCGCGGATCTTGTCCAGCACCACGCTCAGCCCCTGTTGCTCGGCCCAGAACATGGGCCCGCCGCGATAGACCGGGAAGCCATAGCCATAGACATAGACCACGTCGATGTCGCTGGCCCGCAGGGCCACGCCCTCGGCCAGCAATTCCGCCCCGCTATTGACCATGGCGCAGAGCACCCGGTCGACCATGTCGGCGGCGGACGGCACCTGGGAAGCGGTCCCGCGGGCCGCGGCAGCGGCCTGGCAATGTGCCACCACCTCGGGATCGGGCAGGGCGTTGCGGCCGTCATAGCGATAAAAGCCGGCACCGCTCTTCTGACCGAACCGGCCGGCTTCGCACAGCAGGTCGGGGATCGCCGATTGCCGGGGCGGGACCGGCAGGCCCCGGGCAGCCCGGCCCTGACGGATCCGCCAGGCGACGTCCAGCCCGGCCAGGTCGCGCATCCGGAAAATCCCCATGGGCAGGCCGAACCCGATCAGCGCCTCGTCGACCTGCCAGGGGGTGGCGCCCTCCTCCAGCATCATGTCGGCCTCGTCGCCATAGCGCTGCAGGATGCGATTGCCGATAAAGCCGTCCGCATTGCCCGACAGCACCGCCACCTTGCCCAGGGTCTTGGCCAGGGCCATCACCGTCGCAATGGTCTCGGGCGCGCTGTGGCGGCCGCGCACTGCCTCGAGCAGGCGCATGATCTGCGCCGGGCTGAAAAAATGCGTCCCGACGACGGCCTCGGGCCTGGTGGTCGCCGCGGCAATGGCGTCGATATCGAGGGTCGAGGTATTGGTCGCCAGGATCGCCCCCGGCTTCATCGCCCGGTCCAGCCGGGTAAAGACCTGGCGCTTGACGTCCATGTCTTCGAAGACCGCCTCGATCGCTATATCGGCGGCCGCGAGGGCCCCGTCATCCGTCGCGGGGGTGATCAGGGCCTGGGCCCGGGCCGCCTGGTCGGCGCGCGACGAACCACGCTCGACCGAAATCCGATATTGCGCGGCCATCTGGGCGACGCCCCGGGCCAGGGCGTCCTCGTTCGTCTCCAGAAGGGCGACAGGGATGCCGGCATTGGCCAGCGCCATGGCGATGCCGATGCCCATGGTGCCGGCGCCGACCACTGCGGCGCGGCCAATCGGCCGGGCCTTGGCATCGCCCAGACCCGGGATTTTCTGGGCGGCCCGTTCGGCAAAGAAGATATGGCGCTGGGCACGGCTCTCCGGGCTGGTCACGCAGTCGAGAAAAGCCTGCCGTTCAAAAGCCAGGCCGGCCCGGAACCCGCCCTGGGTCGCCAGCCGTACCGCGTCGACGATCTTGAACGGCGCCTTCAGCCCCTGCCACTTGCGGGCATTGCGCGCGAGCACCTGCTGGAACAGGGCCGGGTCGGCCTCGGCGACACCGTCCCGGCTGCGCCGGATCGGCCGGTTCTCCGCCACGACCTGGCGGGCGAGGGCAAGGGCCGCGGCGCGCAGGTCGCCCTCGGCCAGGACGTCGATCAGGCCCAGCCCATGGCCGGCGCTGCCGCTGATCGGCTTGCCCGACAGGATCATCTCCAGGGCCTGTTCGGCGCCGATCAGTCGGGGCAGGCGCTGGGTGCCGCCGGCGCCCGGCAGGATCCCCAGGGTGACTTCGGGCAGGCCCAGCCGGGCCTTGGGAGTCGCCACCCGCCAGTGACAGGCAAGGGCAATTTCCAGGCCGCCGCCCAAGGCATTGCCGGCAATGGCGCAGATGATCGGCTTGGTCGCGGCTTCGACCAGATCCAGCGCATCCGGCAGGGCCGGAGGCTGGGCGGGCTTGCCGAATTCCTTGATGTCGGCACCGGCGACGAAGGTCCCGCCGGCCCCGATGACGACAGCGGCCCGGGCGGCCGGGTCGCTTTCCAGCCGCGCGATCGCCGCGACAAGGCCGGCCCGGATTGCTTGGGCGATGGCATTGACCGGCGGATTGTCGATGGTGAGAACGGCGATGTCGCCGTCGCGGTGGTACTGGACCTCGGGCAAGGCAGTCTCCCTGGAACGCTGGGAAGGATGCGGCAAACTAGGGCGGTTTCAGGTGAAGGGGAATCCGCTTTGCAGCACCGGGCAACAGCCCGCCGGGAGCCGGTCGGTCAGCGCAGGAAAGCGTGGTTGACGATGCGAACCGTCTCGACCCTGCTCCGGGCCCATGAGGGGCCGTGCTTCCGGTAGCTGATCAGGGAATAGAAATGCGTGGCGCCGCCGGTCGGGTCCCGGGTCTCGCCGGCCAGAACACGGTCGGTCACGGCAATCGCCTGCTGCCACCGGGTGCTGTTGCCCAGCACGATCTCGTAGCGCCGCAGGTTGCGCGTCCAGCTGAACTGCATGCGCTCGTAGATCACGGCGCACAGTGTGGTGCCGGCCGGCCGTTGGGCCAGCCGGTTCAGCACCACATGACCGACGGCGATCAGGCCCTGCTCGCCCTCGCCCCCGGCTTCGTAATAGAGATTGGCCGCGAAGCAACGCCGGTCTTCGTCCGAGACGATCGCCACCGGCCGTCTGGGCGAGGCTGTCCCGGGCACCCCAGTCCCGGGCGCAGCCGCGCCGGTATCGGGCGGCAATAGCGGCGGCGGGCCGATCTTGCCGGCCCCCGACGGGCGCGCGGGCGACCAGCCGAAGCTGACTCCCGGATAGGCCGGGGCGCCGACGGCCGCCGGCGGCGCCGAGACCAGGGCGGTCGCACGGGGCATGCCGTCCTGACGCATCCCGCCATGACGCTGCGGCTGCTGGGCGCAGCCGACCATGACCAGGGCCATCAGGCACAGCCCTGTCACAATGCCCGTGCGGCGCGTGGTCGGTCCCCCGATATCCATTGTCCCCCGAATCCCCGTGATTCGGATTGGGCCAGAGCCGGGGACCCGGGGTCAACCGCCGATTACCCCCAATCAGGCATGGCGAATCATGACATGGCGGGCAACGGTGTAATCTTCCAAGGCGTATAGCGACAGATCCTTGCCATAGCCGGACTGTTTCAACCCGCCATGGGGCATCTCGCTGGTCAGGGCAAAATGGCAATTGATCCAGGTGCAGCCATAGCGCAGCCGGCTGGCGATGGTCATGGCCCGTCCCACGTCCTGCGTCCAGACCGACGAGGCGAGGCCGTAGTCGGAATCATTGGCCCAGCGCACCGCCTCGTCGGTGTCATCGAAGCGGGTGACCGTCACCACCGGCCCGAAGATCTCCCGCTGCACGGCTTCGTCGCCCTGCCGGATTCCGGCCAGCACGGTGGGCTGGAAATAGAAGCCGTTGCCGGCGGCCGGGCCGCCGCCGGTGGCGACGGTCACGTGGTCCAGCGCCGCCGCCCGTTCGACAAAGCCCTTCACCCGATCCCGCTGCACCCGGCTGATCAGGGGGCCCATCTCGTTCTCGGCGTCGTTCGCCTTGTCGTAGCGGATGGCGGCGACGGCATCGGCGAGATCGGCGACCAGCCGGTCGTGGATCTTGGGGCCGGCATAGAGGCGGCACGCGGCGGTACAGTCCTGGCCCGCATTGTAGTAGCCGAAAACCTTGACCCCCTCGACCACCGCCGCCAGGTCGGCGTCGTCGAGAACGATCACCGGGGCCTTGCCGCCCAGTTCCAGATGGCTGCGCTTGATCGTC
>JAJFJE010000384.1 GCA_021774355.1 Alphaproteobacteria bacterium | reverse complement strand
CAGCTGGCCGGCCACCGCCGCCTCGGGTGCCCGGTAGAGAGGCGCCAGCAAGGCCCGCCGGCGCCCCGCCACGGGCAGGGGGTTGCGGCTGAAGCCATCGGCAGGGGGGCGCATGTCCATGTCCTATGGTTGCGTAGCGGCCGACTTTGGCAAGGCCTTGAATTGGTACCCGGGGGCCGCCACTTATTAAGGCGGGAACGGTGCCGTGTCGGGCTGTTCCCTTCGGCGCCCGGCGGGGGCCGGCGGCGCGCATGGGGCGCGCCCGGATCTGTCGGTGCGGCTCGCTCAGCAGGAGGAGTTGCCGAATGTCACGTCTGTCTCTGTTCAACAGTCCCCTATTGCTCGGCTTCGACCATGTCGAACGGGTGCTTGATCGCGTTGCCAAGACGGCGACCGAGGGCTACCCGCCCTATAATATCGAGCAGACGGGTCAGAACGAACTTCGCATCACCCTTGCCGTGGCGGGCTTTTCCCGGGAGGCCCTGACGGTCACCGTGGAAGAGAACCAACTGATCATCCGCGGCCGCCAGGCCGATGATCCCGAGCGGACCTATTTGCATCGCGGCATTGCCGCCCGCCAGTTCCAGAAGAGTTTCGTGCTGGCCGAAGGGATCGAAATCACCCGGGCGGCGCTTGATAATGGGCTGCTTCACGTCGATCTGCGCCGGCCGGTGCCGGCGACCGTGGTGCGCTCGATCCCGATCGACGACGTCGGGACGGTGCAAACCGTCGGTCGTTCAGACGGTTTTAACGGTAATGGTGGTGCAGTGGAGTAGGACCGAAGGCACGGGTGCCTGGCACCAGGCTTCGGAATGGAGGTTCAGATGTACGAGAAAAACGAAGACCGGACCTTGTCCGTGATCACGCCGGAGGCCTTTGCGGCTCTGGGCGGGGGTCAGATCGTCTATATCAAATCCGTGGTCGTGGAAGGCCGGGAAGCCGTCGCCATTCATGCCGCCGACGGCTCGCCGCTTGCCCTGGTCGACAACCGCAACCTGGCTTTCGCCGCTGCCGTCCAGCACGAAATGCAGCCGCTTAGCGTCCACTGACGCAGCACCACCCTCCGGCGTGACCGTCACGCCGGCGGCCAGGGGGAATCAGGCCGCCCCTTGCTGCTGCGAGGTGCCCGTAAGCACGGCATAGATCGCCTCGTCGCCGTCGCTCTGGCGGATCTTCTCGCAGATATCCCGGTCCCGCAGCAGGCGGGACACCTTGGCCAGGGCTTTCAGGTGATCCGCTCCGGATTCCTGTGGGGCGAGCAGCAGAAAGATCAGGTCCACCGGCTGCTCGTCGATCGCCTCGAAATCGATCGGGTCGTCCAGGCGGGCGAACAGACCGAACAGATGGTCGATCTGGTCGAGCTTGCCATGGGGAATGGCAATCCCCTGGCCGACCCCGGTGGTGCCGAGACGTTCACGCTCCAACAAAATGTCGAAGATTGTCCGCTCGTGCACCCCGGTCAGGTGGGCCGCCCGCGCTGCGAGTTCCTGCAGGGCCTGCTTCTTGTTCGCCACCCGAAGATGAGCGATCACCCCGCCGGGCGGCACCACATTCGTCAGTTCCAACGTCCCCGCCTCACGCACGCGCTGCCACGGCTGAATCGTTGGGTTCGATCCAGCCAATATTACCGTCATTGCGACGATAGACCACGTTCAGGCCACCATTCGCCCGATTGCGGAACATCAGGGCCGCTTCTCCCGCGAAGTCAAGTCGCATCACGGCCTGGGACACGGTCAGGGTTTCGATTTCGGCCCGATTCTCGGCAATGACGAGCGGTGTCCCGTTGAGGTGGTGGTTTTCAGGCTCGTCCTCCGCCTCGTCGGCGACGATATAGTCCCGGGCGGGTTCGATCGCGCGCTGGGCGGTCTGATGATGGTCCTTCAGGCGCCGCTTGTGCCGGCGCAGCCGCTTCTCCACCCGCTCGGCGCAGGTCTCGAAGCAGGCATAGATCTCTTCGGCATCGCCATGGGCATTGACCACCAGCCCGGCGCCGAAATGAACGATGCAATCGGCTCGGAAACGGTGCGCCTCCCGGCTGAACGTGACGCTGGCGTCGATGGGACGGTCGTAATATTTGCCCACCAGGGCGGTGAGACGATCGGTGACATGAGACCGCAGGGCGTCGCCGATATCGATATGTTTGCCGGAGATGATCAGTTTCATTTGGGTCACTTGCGCTTGTGGATGGGGCGCTTCGTCGGGATCTCGGATGCTCCGCAGCAGGCCCCCCCGCGGGGCGTCGATAATCCCTGCCTCCATATCTACGGGGTTCTGGTCGGGGTTTAAAGAGGGCAGGCGAGGGCGCTGTCGACAAGACCGCGGGGCGGGCCCGATCAGCTGCGGCTGGCGGCCATGAGTTTATGGCGCCGCCGCTCGGTGGACGACCCGATCCCCATGCCTTCGCGGTATTTGGCTACCGTGCGGCGGGCAATTTCGATGCCCTCGCGGCGCAGTACATCGACCAGTTTGTCGTCGGACAGAATGCCGTCCGCCGTTTCGCCGTCGATCAGGCGGCGGATGCGGTGACGGACCGCTTCGGCGGAATGGGCCGCCCCGCCGTCGGCCGACGCGATGGCCGTGGTGAAAAAGAATTTCATCTCGTAGAGCCCGCGCGGCGTCCACACCCATTTATTGGCGGTGACCCGGCTGACCGTTGATTCGTGCATGCCGATTTCCTCGGCGATGGCCTTCAGGTTCATCGGCCGCAGGTGGCTGACCCCATGGCGCAGAAAGGCGTCCTGCTGCTCGACCAGGCTGGTGGCGACCCGGACGATGGTGCGCGCCCGCTGGTCCAGGGCCTTGACCAGCCAGTTGGCCGAGGCCATGCAGTCGGACAAATAGGTTTTGTCGGCCTTGCTGCCGCCGGCCGACAGCCGGGCCGCATAGCGCCGGTCGATCAGCACCCGGGGCAGGGCGGTGGCATTCAGCTCGATCATCCAGCCGCCATCGGCCGTGGGCCGGACATAGACGTCGGGGACCACCGCCTGGATCGGCGCGGTGTCGAAGGCAAGTCCCGGCTTGGGGTTGAGGCTGCGGATTTCCTTGATGATCTCCATCACCTCGTCGACGTCGACGGCAGCGATACGGGCCAGTGCGTTCAGGTCGCCGCGGGCCACCAGGTCGAGCCGGCCCAGCACGGCCGCCATCGAGGGGTCCAGGCGATCGACTTCCCGGCACTGGATCTCCAGGCATTCGCGCAGCGTGCGGGCGAATACGCCGGGCGGGTCGAGGCCCTGCAGCCGGGTGATCAATTCTTCCAGCGCGTCGTCCTCGAGACCCAGCCGCCCCGCCACATCGTCCATCGGTTCGGCCAGATAGCCGGCCTCGTCCAGGCTGTCGATCAAAGCGGCGGCGGCCAGCCGGTCGCTGGGTGTCAGGCCCAGTTCGGAAAGCTGGCCCGACAGGTAATCGCGCAGCGAAACGGCGGCGACGATGCGGGCATCGGCCGGCCGGTCGTCCTCGTCGAAGGAGCCGCTGCCGCCGGTCGTGGTCCAGCCGCCGCCGCCCAGGTCGCTGAAGGGCTCGGCCACGGGGGTCGCCCGTTCCAGGGCGCTGTCGTCGCCGAAGACATTGTCATAGCCCTCGTCGATGGTGCCGCTGCGCTCCTCATAGGGGCTGTCGCTGGCCATTTCCCGGTCGACTGCGGCCGGCCGTTCGTCGGCCGCGGGGGCCGGCGGGTCGGCGGGGGTGCCCTCGCTCTCGCCGCCCTCGTCCCGGCTCAGGACCGGATTCTGCTCCAATTCCTGTTCGATGAAGCCGGCGAGGTCGATCTGACTGAGCTGGAGCAGCTTGATCGCCTGCTGCAACTGGGGCGTCATGACCAATGACTGGCCTTGGCGCAGCTCCAGTCGTTGGGTGATCGCCACGTCCCGCTCTCCTAAAGGCTGAAGCGTTCGCCCAGATAGACCCGGCGAACGCTTTCATCGGCCACGATCTCGTCGGGCGCGCCGGCCATCAGGACCTGGCCTTCGTGGATGATATAGGCGCGGTCGATCATATCGAGCGTTTCGCGCACATTGTGGTCGGTGATCAGCACCCCGATCCCGCGATCCTTGAGATGGGACACCAGGTTGCGGATCTCGTCGACGGCAATCGGGTCGATGCCGGCCAGCGGTTCGTCCAGCAGGATGAAGCTGGGATTGGAGGCCAGCGCCCGGGCGATCTCGACCCGGCGGCGTTCGCCGCCCGACAGGGCGATGGCCGGGGTCTTGCGCAGATGGGCGATGGAGAATTCGCCCAGCAGGTCGTCGAGAATCGCCTCGCGCCGGTCCAGGGCCGGCTCGACGATCTCGAGTACCGCCCGGATGTTGTCCTCGACGTCGAGGCCGCGAAAAATCGACGCTTCCTGGGGCAGGTAGCCGATCCCCATGCGGGCGCGGCGATACATGGGCAGCCGGGTGACATCCTGGCCGTCCAGCAGGATGCTGCCGTAATCGGGCGCGATCAGGCCGGAGATCATGTAGAAGCAAGTCGTCTTTCCGGCGCCGTTGGGGCCCAGCAGCCCGACCACTTCGCCGCGATGGACCGACAGCGACACGCCGCGCACCACGGGCCGGCGCTGAAAGCTCTTGCCGATGGTCCGGACCGCCAGGCCCGAACGGTCGGGCGCCTGGGCGGCATCCTTGCCGGCGCTGGGTGGAAGCGTGTCTGCGATCACCGGCGCGCTCATTGCTGTTTGGGCACGATCAGCCCCCTGACCCGGCCATCGGTTCCCCCGCCGGTCATGACGCTGCGCCCGCTCTTCATGTCGATGGCCAGTCTCGTGCCTTCGAGGACGTTGTCGCCGCGGGTCAGGATCACCTTTCCGGTCATCACCACGGTGCCTGCCGCCGGCTCGTAGACCGCCCGGTCGCCCTGCGCCGTGTCTTCCTTGGACGACACGAAGACATGGCCGACCGCCTCGATCCGGCGGATATCCGACTGGCCCCGCCCGGCGGTCTCGGCCGCCGCGCCGCCACCGTTCTGGTCGGCGCCATCGGCCGGTTTGGCACCCACCCGGCTGGCCCCGCTGCCGGCATACTGGACCTCGAGCCGGTCGGCGTGCAGGATCATCTCGCCCTGGGTGACCTTGACCTTGCCCTCAAAGACCGCCAGTTCCTCGCGGTCGCGGACCTCGAGGGTGTCGGCCGAAATCTCGATCGGCGCCTTGTTGTCGAATTTCAGCCGGGGCGGTCCGTCATTGGCCGCGCCGGCATGGCCCCCGGCCAGGCCCAGGATCAGGGCGGCGCCGAGCGCGCCGCATAATACCTGCCGCATCATTTGGCTACTCCGCTCGGCGCGGCCGGTGGCGCCGGACCCGCCCGATTATCCGTCTTGGGGTTGATCACCACCGTCACCCCGCCGCCGAACCGAAGCACGCGGCCATTGTCGCTGGCGTTCAGGTGATGGGCGTCGATGCTGCCGGCCGGCCCGGCCGCCGAGACCGCACCATCGCTCGACGCGACGCCGGCAGCAAGGTCGATGTCGAACGCCTCGCTGTTCGCCACATAGCCGTCGCCGGTCCGCAGGCGGACGGCGCCGCGCAGGCTGAGGGTCTTGGCCACCGGCCGGTAGCTCCCCTGGTTCGCCTGGACATGGGCGGCCCGACCATCCTCCAGGGTCAGGTCGGCTTCCGGCGATTGCAGGGTGATCAGCTTCGGCTCCAGCCCGTCGGCCAGGGCCTTCTCGGCCCGCACCTCATAGGGCCGGCCCTTGTCGTCCACCCCCGCGAGATGGGGGCGCAGCATCTCCAGGCCCTCGGCCTTGAGCGACAGGTCGCTGTAGTTGACCGCCGCATCCTGGCGGGTTTCCAGGGCCGGCCAGACCAGCACGGTGACCATCAGGCCCAGGGCCACCAGGGGCAGGGCGATTTTCATCGCCGAGACGAAATGGCTGTAGTGCCGGCTGCCTGACCGGCGTCCCCCGCCGGCCCCGGTTCCCAGCCAGCCCCGCGGCGATTCGCGCAATGGCGTCATGCTGTTATCCCGGGCCCGCGGGTCGCGGGACAGCTTGGGGATACGGCGTCGTCGGCAGCGCGGAACATGGGCGCATCATGGCCGCCCCTCGGGCGCGGCGCAATGGCGCAGTCCTTGCTTGGCTGGCGAGGCGCCTTCTTAATGGGCGAAAATGTCGACGTCCGGCCAGCCTGCGAGGTCAAGCAGGGCGCGGCTGGGCAGGAACGCGAAGCAGGCCTCGGCCAGCGCCGTCCGGCCTTCCCGGGCAAGCATCAGGTCCAGCCGGTCGCGCAGGCCGTGGAGGTACAGGACATCCGCGGCAGCATAGGAAAGCTGGGCGTCCAACAGGGTTTCGGCACCCCAGTCCGAACTCTGCTGCTGCTTGGAGATGTCGATCCCCAGCAGGTCCCGGCACAGGTCCTTGAGGCCGTGGCGGTCGGTGAAGGTGCGGGTCAAGCGCGAGGCGACCTTGGTGCAATAGACCGGCGCGGTCAGCACGCCCAGGCCGGCGCGCAGGGCGGCGATGTCGAAGCGGGCGAAGTGGAACAGCTTCACCACCGCCGGATCGACCAGCATGCGGGCAAGGTTGGGGGCCGCGCTCTGGCCCAGGCCGATCTGCACCAGATGGGCGGTCCCGTCGCCCGACGACAGTTGCACCAGGCACAGCCTGTCGCGCTGGGGGTTCAGACCCATGGTCTCGGTGTCGATCGCGACCACGGGACCGAGGTCCAGCCCGTCGGGCAAGTCGCCTTTATGCAATGTTACGGTCATGTCACGGCCTGCGGTTGGTGCCCAGAAGAAGACTCGAACTTCCACGCCCTTACGGGCACTAGTACCTGAAACTAGCGCGTCTACCAATTCCGCCATCTGGGCAGGCCGGAGGCGAGGTAGGTATCGAAGGCTATGGGCTTTGTCAATGGTCGCCGTGACGGCGCCGTGATGTTCCGTCGTCAGCCGGCGGCGCAAGCCCCGCCGCGAGCCGCGACCGCAGGCCTGCCCGGCGCCGGTCGCTCCCCCTCAGACCGGGATGGCCCGCGCCGTGCATTGATAAGCGATTCGAATCAGGGTGTTGCGGCTCCTGGACGCGGACGATCCGAACAGCGGATAAAACTGGAATTCGGCGATCGACAAGGCGCCGGCCCTGATGGCCGCCCGCATCTTCGCCATCACGCATTGGCACATGGCGGCGGCCCGCGCCGGGCGCTCGGGGGTTGGCGGCAGCACGGCCTGGGCGTCGCGCACGCACGGGGTCAGGACGATCCGGTCGTAGAAGGCGTTGAACTGCTCGATGAAGGGGTCGGGCGGCGCCGGCTCGGCCAGCGGAGCCCCCGCCGCCTCGGCCGGCCCCGAACGGTCGTCGCCCGCGCGCAGAAGCACGATGTCGGCCACGATCATGGCGACAAGGGCCAGCAGCAGAAATGACCAACCAACGCGACTTCGGCGCGGCACCTCACCGGGCATGGGCGGATCCGTACAGGACAATGGCCGGGAGAGTCTATAACTGCTCTGGGTTGTTATCAACGACCGCGCGTCGCGCCGCGGCCGATTCGGCCACAGCCGCCATTGCATGTCCGGCCAGAGTTCCGACAATGCCTGTAAGGCGGCGGACGTGCCGAGAAAGGGGCCTCCCGTGACCATTCTGCTGATCATCGGCAACGGCCTGGCGATCGACTATTGTGCGGCCATGGTGCCGGCCCGGCAGCGGCTGGACCCGGCGGCACCGCTGGACTGGCCGACCGCCCTGCCGGCGCTCGGCGGCCGGCCGGCGCTCGAGGTGATGCCCGAACTTGGCGTGGCGCTGGCCTTTGCCCGGCGCATCACGCGTCCGGGCAGCGATTTCGCACTGATCGACCGCCTGTCGCGGATCTCGGCCGCGACTCCCGAATGGGCCCCCCTGATCGACGGGCTGGCGCGCGCCGGCGGGGTCTGGGGCCGCCATCTGGAGACGGTCAGCGACGATGCCGCCGCCCTGGACCGACTGGGCGTGATCCTGCGCCATTTGCTGCGCCTGTTTCTCAATGCCGCCTATCTGGAATTCGCCCGCCGGACCCGGGAGTTCACGACCGAGGGCTGGGCCTGGGCGACCTGGTTCGCGGCCTGCCGCGACGATATCGGCGCCATGGTGTCGTTGAACTACGACACGCTTCTGGAGCGGTGCTTCACCCGGGCCGCCGGACGGCCCCTGATCTATACCCTGTTCGAACAGGACTACAGCGCGGGCATACCGCTTCATAAGCCCCATGGCTCGGTGAATTTCCGCAACAGCGACCGGGTGGTCGCCCTGCGCCGGACGATCTATGACAGCGGCCTGCTGGTCGATGCGGTCGACCAGCCGCCGATCGTGACCCGTGATCCGGACGATCCAGGCCTGACCCCGGTCCTGGCCCTGCCCGGCGAACTCGACAGCGAAGACCACCGGCGCCGCGTCGCCCACGGCAGCCGGGTGATCGCCGAGGCGGCGGCCATGGCCGACCATTGCATCGTCGCCGGCGTGTCTTATTGGGCGCCCGACCGTCCCGAACTGAACGCCATCTTCAACCAACTGCGGCGCGGCACGCGCCTCACCCTGGTCAACCCGATCCGCAACGAGCGCCTGGAGACCACCCTCGGCCGGCGCTTTGCCACGGTCGAGTGGCTCAAGGGACCAGCCGAACTGCTTCAGCCGGCGGTGACCTGAAGCGGCAGGGGCCAGGGGTCGACCGGCTTGTCGCTGGGCTTGCGCAGATAATTGGGGCCGCAGGCCGCCACGGCCAAGAGGGCCGCGGCGGCGGCGGCGATACGGATGGTGGTGCGCTTGGTCATGGCCCGTCACTCCCCGAAGGCGGGCCAGTCTAGATCCGGCGGGGCCGGCGTTGAAGCCCCCGGAAAACGATTGCCGGGACACCACCCCGGCGGCACAGTCGGGGCCAGGGGAGGGCACGCGAATGGATCGATTGCGGGTGCCGTTGTTCTGGCTCGCAGGGCTTTGCCTGCTCCTGGCGGTGCTGGTGGAATGCGCCTCGGTGGCGGTGATGGGCAGCGCCGCGCGCAATCTCGATGTCGGCACGCCCGGCTGGGCGATCCGTTACCTGCCCGTGCTCGACCTGCTGCTGCTCTATGTCGTGGCGCTGATGGGCCTGGGCCTGCTCGCGCCCCGTGCCGTGGTCGGCCGCGCCCAAGGCGTGGTCACCCTGGTGCTGGCCTTTTTCGGCCTGCTCGCCGCCATCGTCATGATCTTCGTCGCCCTGGGCATGCTGATCCTGATGGTCAGCCTGCTGCTCGCAGTCCCCTTCGGAACCATCGCCTATATGGCGCTGTGGGGGACTTTCCCGGTCGGCACGGCGGCCGCGACCCTGTCCCTCATCATGGTGCTGAAGCTGGCCTTCTGCGCCCTCCTGCTGGCCGCCCATCAGCGCTTCCTGCAGAACAAGGGGCTGATCATCCTGACCGCGGTGTCGCTCGGCGCGACCTGGGCGATCGGCTTTCTGCAGGGCTTTCCGCCCAGCCCGCTGGCCGCCATCGCCGATGTCATCGGGGCCTTGGTGATCGCCGTGGTCGGGGCGATCTGGCTCCTTTTGCTGCTGATCGGTTCGCTGCTGGCGATCCTTTCGGCGCTCAGAAGCGTCCGCCTGCCAGGGTAGAATGCACACCGCCGGTCATTGGATGTCGAGTTCGGCCCCGCCATTGCCGAGCGGCCCGGCCTGCAGCGCGCCGCCTTCGGGATAGGCGAGCAGCTGGCCGTCAGCATCGCCCTCCCGGCATCGGATGCGGCCATTTTCGCGCCGGGCCTTGCGCCAAGCCTTGGGGCAGCCGTCGAGCAGGCTTTCATCGAGGGCCGTGCCGGGCCGGCACAGGCACAGGCTCTGGGGGCAGCTCCGGCCCGCCGCGGGTACACAGGCCAGGGTGATCCGGGCCCCCAGTCCGGCCGTCAGGTGCAGTCGGGCGAGGCGCAGATCGGTGGCGGCCGCCGGCACCGTTCGATTGGCGGTGCCCCCGGCGGACATCGCCAGATGGGGCTGGGCCAGGTCGAGCGCCGGCGCGAAGGGCGCCAGCAGGCCGTTCATGGCCTCGACCAGGCTGGGCGGTTGCCAATCCTCCAGCCGGTCCTCGTCGACCTCGCCATTGGCCCGGGTCGGCGGCGCGCCGTCGCTGCCGTCCCGGGGACCCGGGCCGCCGGCCAGACCCCAGCCGATCGTGACGGCGAAGCCGATGGCGATCACGACCAGGACGATGATGACGAGGCGCATGGTTCAGCCATAGGCCCCGGCAAAAATCAGTACGAACAGCAGGCCCAGCACAAATAGCCCGGGAACGGCGAAGATGATGGCGATGGCCCAGGGCCAGTAGAGCCAGTCGCCGCTGCTGCCCCGGGCGATGCGGCTGGTCGGGTTGGCGATGCCATAGGCCATGACCTCCCAGGGATTGTCGTAATAGGTCCAGGCTTCGAGCGCCGCGCCGACCCGCTTCTGGCTGTCGATCAGCCCGGCGATCAGGGCGGGGATGAAGGTCAGCACCATCCAGCCGAAATAGGAAAAGGTGAAGAAGGGACCCAGGACGCGGTTCTGCCAGACATGGATCGATTCATGGGCAAACAGGGGGTCGGTCGGGCCGTGGGTCGTCATGTCGCTCATCACGGCGCCCTGGGTGAAGGCGAAATCGGTCTTCAGGCGGAAGCCCGAGCGGTAGAGATGGGCGCCCTGCCGGGCCTCGGCGACCGGCGCGCCGGGGGCGTCGTCCCGGTGCTTGCCCCAATACGTGTTGATCAGGTGCAGGAGGACCCCGTCGGTCGACCCGGCAAGGCCCCAGGTAACGTCCAGGGGAAAGCCGATCAGCCCCAGTCCCAGCCATTTGTGGCTGGCCCACAGGCCGTCATAGACGCCCACCGCGCCGCCCACGATCAGGGCCAGGACCTGCAAGCCGTGAACCCCGATCAGCGGCTCGCCGAATGCCCAGGAGAGCAGGTTGACGACCCCCGGCCAGATGAAGAAGAACAGGCTGGTGACCACCTGGGCGCCATGGCTGTCGCCGCCGGCAAGCAGCATCAGGCCGATGAAGCCATGGGCCAGGAAAGCCCCCAGAAAGCCCGTGATCAGGGTTTCCAGGGCCCGCAGCAGGGCGGCGGTGCCATGGCCCAGGATCAGCCGGACGATCAGGGCGAGAACGCCTCCGCCCAGGCCGATGAGCAGCGCGACCAGCAGCGCCTCGGCGGTGAATACGCGGTCGATGACGGCATCCATGGTCAGGCCTCACGGGCTGGGAACGAGGCCGGGATTCAGGATCGTCTCGCGCTGGGCCTGGAAGTCGCGGAACGAGAACACACGGTCGTCGAAGCACAGCGAGGGCCGGCCGGGGATGGACCGGCAGGGCGCCGTGCGCACCACCAGATCGATCCGGCTGTCCTTGGCGACCATGGTGTTGGGCGCGACGGCCTGGCTCACCACGTCGCCGACCGTGCCCGCCTGGGCCTTGGTCGTGACGCTGCCGACGGTCAGCCTGGCACTGTTGATGCGTTGGGCGGCCGCGGTCAGGCTGACCCCTGTCAGCGCCGGCACGGCCACCCCCGGATCGACATAGAGCGTTACCGTCTGCCCTCGTGTCAGGCTTTCGCCGGCCGCGGGATTCTGGTCGATCACCGTCCCGGGGTCGCGCCCTGCTGGGTCCCGGTTCTCGGCGACGACGACCAGATCAAGCGCGATGTCGTTGAGGGCCTGGGTCGCCTGGGGCACGGCCATCTCGGCCACCCGGGGCATCACCGGGCCGCCGGAAAACAGGATGAAATAGGCTGCGGCCAGGCCGCCGATCACCACCACCAGGCCGGCCGCCACGGCCACCGCCCACCAGGGAAACGGCTTGGGCGGCGCGGCCGGCTTGATCTCGAAGCCGCTGACGGCGCTTTCGGTAAAGTCGTTGTCGGGATCGTTGACGTTGACCGCGCGCAGGCGGAACCGATAGGTCCCGGGCGCGGTGCCGGCGGGCGGCCGGACCGACACGGTTGCCGTCTGGGTCTCGCCGATGGCAAAGCGCCGCTCGTTCTCGCCCTGAAGGACGAACCACTCTGCCCGGGCGTCCCCCTGGGGGATCACGCTCAGCCGTCCGGCCAGCCCCTGGGCGGCGCGGTTGGTGACGCTGAAGCTGGCCGTGCCCGAGCCGATCGACGGGTCGCTCGGGGTCTCGGGTGCCAGGGCGATGATGGTCGGGCCATCAGGGATTTCGAAGCTGGGCATCAGTCGATCCTTCGCAGGACAGGGATGGCTAGGACGGGGAAAAGACGATCTCGTAGGTGGCATAGACCGGGCGTTCGCGGTCGACGATGCGCTCGACCAG
>JAJFJE010000383.1 GCA_021774355.1 Alphaproteobacteria bacterium | reverse complement strand
CGACGATGGCCAGGGCCACCAGGGGGTCGACAATGGTCAGGCCGAACTGCTCGGCGGCGACCAGGGCGACGATGACCCCGGCATTGGACAGGAGATCGCCGACATAATGCAGGCGGTCGCCGGCGACGGCGATCGACCCGGTCGCCAGATGAACCCGCCGCTGGTAGAGCACCAGGACAAAGGTCAGGGCGATCGACACCGTCATCACGGCGATTCCCACCGCCCCCTGGCTGATCGGCCGGGGGTGGAGCAGCCGGTCGATGCCGGCGAGCAGCAGGAACACGGCCGAGCCGGCGACGATCGCCGCCTGCATCAGGCTGGCCAGGGCCTCCGCCTTGCCATGGCCGAACCGATGCTCGCGGTCGGCCGGGGTGGTCGCCTGGCGGACCGCCAGCAGGGTGACCAGGGAGGCGGCGGCATCGAGGCCGGAATCGACCAGGCTCGACAGCATGGCGACGGAGCCGCTGAGCCACCAGGCCAGTGCCTTGATGACGATCAGGATCAGCGCCACGGAGACCGAGGCAAGGGTCGCCCGGCGCATGGCCAGGGCGCCGTCGCGCAGCGGCGGTGCAACCGTTTCCGTCATCAGGGGTACAGCCGCTTGACCGACCAGCCGCCGTAATTGGGCGTGAACACCACCCGGTCGTGAAGCCGGTGGGGCCGGTCCTGCCAGAACTCGATCTGCCGGATTCCCACCCGGAAACCCGACCAGTGGGGCGGCCGGGGAACCTCCTGGCCGTCGAAACGCGCCGCCATGGCGGCATATTCGGCCTCGAAGGTGGCGCGCGCGGCCAGCGGCCGGGACTGGGCGCTGGCCCAGGCGCCCAACTGGCTGTCCCGGCTGCGGGTGGCGAAATAGGCGTCCGCCTCGGCTTCGTTGACCGGGCTGACCGGGCCCTCGATGCGCACCTGGCGGCGCAGCGCCTTCCAGTGGAAGGCGAGCGCTGCGACCTTTTGCCCGGCAAGCTCGAGCCCCTTACGGCTTTCCACATTGGTATAGAAGACGAAACCGCGTATGTCGTGACCCTTCAGCAGCACCATGCGGACCGAGGGCCGGCCCTGGGCGTCGACGGTGGCCAGGGCCATGGCGTTGGGATCGTTGGGTTCGCTTGCCCGGGCGGCCTCGAGCCAGGCGTCGAACAGGGCCAGCGGGCCGGTGGCGGCCAGGGCCTTGTCGGTCAGGTCACTCAGGAGCTCGGTCATGATTCGGCCAGCGCGTCGTTCTGTGTTCAGTATAAGGCGAATCGCGTGCGCAGTGCATGGTTCGCGGTGTCGGCGGCATCTCGCACCCGACATGGCCGCCACGCTGGACCGGCGCCCGCAGCCGTGTAAAATCCGCCCGCCTTATCGAGGGCCATTCGTGGGTGCGTAAGGAGTCGGGTTAATGCAGAACGGTGCCGGCCTGATGGCCGGAAAACGCGGTCTGGTGATGGGGGTCGCCAATGACCGCTCGATCGCCTGGGGAATCGCCAAGGCGGTTGCTGACCAGGGCGCAGAGCTGGCCTTTACCTACCAGGGCGAAGCCCTGGAAAAGCGCGTCCGACCGCTCGCCGCAAGCGTCGGGTCGACATTGGTTGTGCCCTGCGACGTGTCCGACATGGCCTCGCTGGATGCCGCCTTCGACCAGGTGAAGGCCCGTTGGGACGGGCTCGACTTCGTCGTTCACGCCATTGCCTATTCCGACAAGGAAGAACTGAAGGGCCGCTATCTCGATACCAGCCCGGAAAACTTCCAACAGAGCCTGTTCATCTCCTGCTACTCCTTCACCGCCGTGGCCAAGCGCGCCGAGCCGATGATGCGGGACGGCGGCAGCCTGATCACCCTGTCCTATTTCGGCGCCGAACGGGTGGTCCCCCATTACAATGTGATGGGGGTGGCCAAGGCGGCACTGGAGGCGAGCGTGCGCTATCTGGCGGTCGATCTGGGCCGTTCGGGGGTACGGGTCAATGCCATCTCGGCGGGGCCGATCAAGACCCTGGCGGCCTCGGCGATCGGCGATTTCCGCCTGATCCTGAAATGGAACGAATATAATTCCCCGCTCAAGCGCAACGTCACCATCGAGGATGTCGGCGGGGCCGGGCTCTATCTCCTGTCCGACCTGTCCCGCGGCGTCTCGGGCGAGATCCATCATGTGGATTCCGGCTACCATGTGGTCGGCATGAAGGCGGTCGACGCGCCCGATATCGCCGTCGTCTGAGGGCCGGGTCTTGTCCCACAACAGCTTCGGCCATCTTTTCCGGGTCACCACCTGGGGGGAATCCCACGGCCCGGCGCTGGGCTGCGTGGTCGACGGGGTGCCGCCCCGCCTGGCCCTGACCGAGGCCGATATCCAACCGCTTCTCGACCGCCGCCGGCCCGGCCAGAGCCGTTTCACCAGCCAGCGGGCCGAGCCGGACCAGGTGCGCATCCTCTCCGGGACCTATCAGGGGCTGACCACCGGCACGCCGATCAGCCTGTTGATCGAGAATGTCGATCAGCGCTCCAAGGACTATTCGGAAATTGCCGAGACGTTTCGTCCCGGCCACGCCGACTACACCTATACCGCCAAATACGGCATACGCGATCCGCGGGGCGGCGGCCGCTCGTCGGCCCGGGAGACCGCGGCGCGGGTTGCCGCCGGCGCCATCGCCCGCAAGATCCTGGGCGACGGCGTGGTGATCCGCGGGGCCCTGGTGCAGATCGGCAGCGAGTCGGTCGACCGGGGCCGCTGGGACTGGGACGAGGTTCTGCGCAATCCCTTCTTCTGCCCCGATGCCCAGGCGGCCACGGCCTGGGCGCCCTATCTCGACGGCATCCGCAAGGCCGGGTCGTCGGTCGGCGCGGTCGTCGAACTGGTCGCCGAGGGCGTTCCCGTCGGTTGGGGCGCCCCGCTCTACGGCAAGCTGGACGCCGACCTGGCCAGTGCCCTGATGTCGATCAACGCGGTCAAGGGGGTCGAAATCGGCGCCGGCTTCGCGGCTGCGGCGCTCACCGGCGAGGCCAATGCCGACGAGATGCGGGCCGGCACCGGGGGCCGCCCGGTCTTCACCTCCAACCATGCCGGCGGCATCCTGGGCGGCATCTCGACCGGCCAGGCGGTGGTCGCGCGCTTT
>JAJFJE010000382.1 GCA_021774355.1 Alphaproteobacteria bacterium | reverse complement strand
TCTCCAGGTTCTCGAACACCGTCAGGTCCTCGTAGATCGACGGCGTCTGGAATTTGCGGCCGATCCCCAGGCGCACGATCTCGTGCTCCTTGAGACGGGTGATGTCGCGCCCCTTGAAGCGGATCACTCCCTCGCTGAGCTTGGTGCGGCCACAGATCAGATCGAGGACGGTGGTCTTGCCGGCACCATTGGGGCCGATGATCACGCGCAGCTCGCCGGTGCCGATATAGAGGCTGAGATCGTTGACCGCCTTGAAGCCGTCGAACGACACCGAGACCCCTTCGAGGGCATGCAGAAAGTCGTCCTGGAGCGGGGCGGGAATGGGCTGGGTCATGGGCCTCTCCTATTCCGCGGGGGTGGGTTCGGCCGGACCGACCGGCAGCTTGGTCCGCAGCCGGGCGCGGTTCAGCCAGGGCCCCAGCCGCGGCTCCACGTGATCGGCATAGAGGCCGGCGACGCCGCGGGGGAAGAACAGCACCACCCCGATGAACAGGCCGCCCAGGCCGAGCAGCCAGAGTTCCGGGAACTCTTCCGAGAAGCCGGTCTTGGCGGCATTGACCAGGAGCGCGCCCAGGACGCCGCCGATCAGGGACAGGCGGCCGCCCACGGCGCAGAAGATGACCATCTCGATCGACGGCACGATGCCGATGATCGACGGCGACATGAAGCCGACCTGCAGGGTGAACATCCCGCCGCCGATCCCGGCAAAGCCGGCTGCGGCGCAGAACGCGAAGGTCTTGAAATTGGCCACGTCATAGCCGGAGAAGCGGACCCGCTCCTCCTTGTCGCGGATGGCCACCAGGATGCGCCCCAGCTTGGAGCCGAGCATCAGCCGGGCCACCGCCATGCAGCCGAACAGCAGCACCACCTCGATAAAGTAGAGGATGGTCTTGGCGCTGTCGGTGCGGATATCCCACCCCATCAGGGTCCGCAGGTCGGTGATGCCGTTGACGCCGCCGGTATAGCCCTGCTGGCCGATGATCAGGATCGTCGCCACCGCCACCAGGGCCTGGGTGATGATGGCGAAATAGACCCCGCCGACCCGGCGCTTGAACATCGCGGCGCCGATCACATAGGCCAGGGCCGAAGGCACCAGCACGATCGCGAACACGGTGAAGATGAAGGAATGCGACGGCTCCCAGAACCAGGGCAAGGCGGTCAGCTGGTTCCAGTCCATGAAGTCCGGAATGCCCGGGGTGGACTGGATCGCCGTCGCTTCGGGGGTCGACGCCTCGAGCTTCAGGAACATCGCCATGATGTAGCCGCCGAGCCCGAAGAACAGGCCCTGGCCCAGGCTGAGGACGCCGGTATAGCCCCACGAGATGACCAGGCCGATGACGACGAAGGCAAACGTCAGATACTTGCCAATCAGGTTGAGGCGGAAATTATCGAGCAACAGCGGCAGGACGACGAGCAGAACGACGGCGAGGAGCAGATAGCCGAGAAGTTCGGTGCCGCGGCTTTTGATCAGCGACATGGCTTACCTCCGCAGCTTGAGGACGAAGAGGCCCTGGGGCCTCAGCATCAGGATGCCGATCACGATCAGCAGGGTGATCACCTTGGCCATCGAGCCGGACAGGAAGAACTCCAGCGCCGACTGGGATTGGGAGATGGTCAGGGCGGAGGCGACCGTGCCGAACAGGCTCTGGGCGCCACCGAACACCACCACCAGGAAGGTATCGACGATGTAGAGCTGGCCCGAGGTCGGCCCGGTCGAGCCGATCATGGTGAAGGCGCTGCCGGCGATCCCGGCGACCCCGCAGCCCAGGCCGAAGGTCAGCCGGTCAACCCGCCTGGTATCGATGCCGACGGCCCCGGCCATGACCCGGTTGGCCGTCACCGCGCGCACCTGCAAGCCCCATCGGGAGCGGAACAGCAGCACGAGCACGGCGGCGGTGATCAGCAGGGTCAGGCCCATGACGAACAGGCCGTTGATCTGCACCTCGATGGTATCGGTGACCGCCAGCGAACCCATCAGCCAGTCGGGCAGTTCGACCCCGACCTCCCGGGCCCCGAAGACCGAGCGGAAGACCTGCTGCATGATCAGCGAAAGCCCCCAGGTGGCGAGCAGCGTGTCCAGCGGGCGGGAATAGAGGTGGCGAATCAGCAGCCATTCCACGATCAGGCCGAGCGCCCCGCTGACCACGAAGGCGAACACCATGGCGACCAAAAAATAGGCCGGCTGGGCCCACGGCAGATAATCCGAAAACAGGTGCTGGGTGATGTAGGTGACGTAGGCCCCGAGGATCAGGAATTCGCCATGGGCCATGTTGATGACGCCCATCTGGCCGAAAATGATGGCCAGCCCCAGTGCCATCAGGACGAAGACCGAGAACAGGATCAGGCCGGCAAAGGCCTGCATTGCCAGGATCGAACCGAGTTCACCAAGGGAATAATCGAACATGTGACCTCCTGATCAGCGACCGGCGCCACGGGGGCGCGCTGCCCGGCCGGCGCGGGCCGGGCAGCGCCTGTCGTTACTGGTACCCCTTGGGGAACGGGTTGGGTTCGACCAGGTCCGCCGTCTCGTAGATCAGGTCGTACTGGCCATCGGTCCGCGCCCGTCCGACCCGGGTCTTCGACCACAGATGGTGGTTTTCGTGGATCCGGACATAGCCTTCGGGCGCCCCTGTGAACTCCACCCCGGGCGAGGCCGCGGCAATCTTGTCGATGTCGAAACTGCCCGCCTTCTCGACCGTGAGCTTCCACAGCCAGGGCCCCAGATAGGCCGCCTGGGTGACGTCGCCGATGACGATGTCCTGGCCCCACATGTCCTTGAAGGCCTTCACGAACGCCGCGTTGTTGGGATTGTCCAGCGACTGGAAATATTTCATGCAGGCATAGGCGCCGACGATGTTCTCGCCGCCGATACCGCGGATCTCGTCCTCGGTCACCGAGATGGTCAGCAGGGTCTGCTTATTCTCCAGGTCGAAGCCGGCGGCCTTCAACTGCTTGTAGAAAGCGACGTTCGAGCCGCCGACGATGATCGCGTAGATCACATCCGGCTTCTTCAGCTTGATCTTGTTGATCGCCGAATTGAACTGCGTGTGGCCGAGCGGGAAATATTCCTCGCCCACCACTTCCAGGTTCAAGTGATTCTCGATGTGCTTGCGGGCGATCTTGTTCGAGGTGCGCGGCCAGATATAGTCCGAGCCAAGCAGGTAGAAGGTCTTGGCGCCCTTCTCCTTGGCCACCCAGTCGAGACCGGCGATGATCTGCTGGGTCGCCTCCTGCCCGGTGTAGATGACATTCTTCGACTGCTCCAGGCCTTCGTAGAAGGTCGGATAATAAAGCATGCCGTTATATTGCTCGAAGACCGGCAGCACCGCCTTGCGGCTGGCCGAGGTCCAACAGCCGAAGACCGCGGCGGTCTTGTCCTGGACCAGCAGCTTCTTGGCCTTTTCGGCGAAGGTCGGCCAGTCGCTGGCGCCGTCCTCCTGGATGAATTCGATTTTGCGGCCGAGCACGCCGCCGGCCGCGTTGATCTGCGAGATTGCGAGTTTTTCCGCCTGGACCGAACCGGTTTCGGAAATCGCCATGGTGCCGGTCACCGAATGCAGAATGCCGACGGTAACCGTGCTGTCGGTAACGGCGAGGCCGGTGGTGTTGACCGCCGCCGTTGCCGCCTGGGCAAAACTGGGGCGCGGCCCCAGCAGGGCCAGGGCAGGCAGCGCCGCGGCACCCATCAGGAGCTTGCGCCGGAACGGCGAAACGAGTTCGGGTTTGAATTTATCCTGTGACATGGTTCCCCTCCGTGGTGGGCGATGGCCAAATGCTCGCCGTCTTGTGTGCAACGCAGCAATACGGTGAAGTGCGTATATGCACCGCAGCAATAACCCATCACTCTGCGCTTAGGACGCAGGCTGCATCCGGTGCTCGGAGGGGGTGCGAGGACTCTGAATTATCACGAGTTTTCCAACCAACCCGGACCGATTGCCCGGATCGGGTTCGGTCCCGCGGGAGCAGATCTTATTGCAATGCAACAAGTCCGGTGATCGAGTAGAGCGGGCTGGTAAGGACAGGCCATGTCGGCACGCCAACGCATCGTACGGGTCAGGCGCCAGTACAATCAGTGGGTGGCGAACCAAACCCTGGAAGATTATGCCCTGCGTTTCACCGCCAAGGGGGCGCGGCGCTGGTCGGTGGCGCGCGTCGCCAACACCGCCCTCGGCTCGATCTCGTTCCTGGCGCTGGAAGCCATCGGCGGAACGATCACCGTGTCCTATGGCTTCACCAACGCGACCGCGGCGATCCTGGCGGTCGGCCTGCTGATCATCCTGACCGGCATTCCCATCACCTATTATGCCGCCCGCTACGGCGTCGATATCGACCTGCTGACCCGGGGCGCCGGCTTCGGCTATCTCGGCTCGACCCTGACCTCGCTGATCTATGCCTCGTTCACCTTCATCTTCTTCGCCATCGAGGCGGCGATCATGGCCCTGGCCATCGAGATGTGCTTCGGCCTGCCCCTGTTCCTCGGCTATATCGTCTCGTCCCTGCTGATCATTCCGCTGGTAACCCACGGCATAACGTTCATCAGCCGCCTGCAGCTATGGACCCAGCCCTTGTGGATCGTCCTGCAGCTCCTGCCCTTCGTGTTCATCGCCCTGGACGGGGCCGGCGCTTTCGACCATTGGACCAGCTATCCGGGCCGCCATGGCGGCGACGGCTCGTTCGACATCCTGAAATTCGGCGCCGCCTCGGCCGTGGTCTTCTCGCTGGTCGCCCAGATCGGCGAGCAGGTCGATTTCCTGCGTTTCCTGCCGCCCCGGCAGACCACCGGGCGGCTGTCATGGTGGGCCGGGCTGCTGGCGGCCGGGCCGGGCTGGGCCGTCCTCGGGGTTCTCAAGATGCTGGCCGGGTCGGTGCTCGCCGTGCTGTGCCTCAGCGAGGGCATCGCGCCGGAACGCGCCGGGCAGCCGACCCAGATGTATCTCCTGGCCTTCGAGCGCATGCTGGGCGACCCGGGCGTGGCCCTGGGGGTGGCCGGGATCTTCGTGATCCTGTGCCAGATCAAGATCAATGTGACCAATGCCTATGCCGGCTCGATCGCCTGGTCGAATTTCTTCTCGCGCCTGACCCACAGCCATCCGGGCCGGGTGGTGTGGCTGGTCTTCAACGTCACCATTGCGCTGATGCTGATGGAACTCGGCATCTATCAGGCGCTGGAAAAGATCCTCGGGCTCTATTCGATCGTGGCCATCGCCTGGGTCGGCGCCATCGTGTCCGATCTGGTGGTGAACAAGCCGCTCGGCCTCAGTCCCCGCCACATCGAGTTCAAGCGGGCCCATCTCTACGACCTCAACCCGGTCGGCGTGGGCGCCATGCTGGGCGCCACCTGTCTTGCGAGTTTCGCTTATCTCGGCCTGGCCGGGCCGACGCTGCAGGCGCTCGCGCCCTTCGTCGCCCTCGTCGCCGCCTTTACCGCGGCACCGCTGATCGCCTGGGCGACCGGCGGCCGCTACTACATCGCCCGGGCCCCGGCCCAGCCGGCCGGGCGCAAGGGCGTTGCCTGCTGTATCTGCGAGCACCAGTTCGAACCCGAGGACATGGCCTTCTGCCCCGCCTATGAGGGGCCCATCTGCTCCCTGTGCTGCTCGCTCGACGCCCGCTGCCACGACACCTGCAAGACCGATGCCCGCCTGCCGGACCAGATCCTCGCCCTGCTCGGGGCGATCCTGCCGGCCGGGCTGGTCGCCCATCTCAATTCCCGCCTGGGCCACTATCTCGGCATCCATGCCATCGCGGCGGGGGTCATCGGTGCGGTGCTGTGGCTGGTCCATTTCCAGACCTCGATCGAGAATCCGGAAAACTCGGCCGCGGTCGCCAGCCTGCTGTGGTCGATTTTCTTCATCCTGCTGATCATCACCGGGGTCGCAGCCTGGCTGTTCGTGCTGGCCCAGGAAAGCCGGCATGTGGCCCAGGAAGAATCGGCCCGCCAGACCACCCTCCTGATGCAGGAGATCGAGGCCCACCAGGCGACCGATGCCAAGCTGCAGAAGGCCAAGGAAGCGGCCGAGGCGGCCAATCTTGCCAAGACCCGTTATGTGGTGGGAATCAGCCACGAATTGCGCACGCCGCTGAACGCGATCTTCGGCTATGCCCAGTTGCTCGACCGCGACCCGGCGCTGCCGCCCCACCGCCGCGACGCGGTGCGGGTGATCCGCCGCAGCGCCGAGCACCTGACCGGGCTGATCGAGGGGCTGCTCGACATTTCCAAGATCGAGGCGGGCCGCCTGCACCTGCACCGGGACCAGGTCAACCTGGCCGAATTCCTCGACCAGATTGTCGGCATGTTCCGCCTGCAGGCCGAAGCCAAGCGCATCGGCTTCGTCTTCCGGGGCGATGAGCGCCTGCCCAAGGTTGCCTATACCGACGAAAAGCGGCTGCGCCAGATCCTGATCAACCTGTTGTCCAACGCCCTGAAATTCACCGCCAAGGGCCATATCGCCCTGAGCGTCCGCTACCGCGATCCGGTCGCCGAGTTCGAGGTCTCCGATACCGGGCTGGGCATCCATGCCGAGGACCTGTCGCGCATCTTCGAGCCGTTCGAGCGCGGCCGCCAGGCCGGTTCGACCAGCGCCTTCGGCACCGGCCTCGGCCTGACCATCACCAAGCTTCTGACCGAGATCATGGGCGGCGCCATTACCGTCAGCAGCACCCCCGGGGCGGGCAGCACCTTCCGGGTGCGCCTGCTGCTGTCGGCGGTGGCGACCCCCCTGATGCCCCGGCCCGTGGCCAAGGAATTGCCGATCTTCGGCTATGGCGGCCCGCCCCGGACGGTCATCGTCGCCGACGACGAGGCCGACCACCGGGACCTGATCCAGGCGCTACTCGCCCCGATCGGCTTCACCGTGCTCGAGGCGCCCAGCGGCCATGCCTGCCTCAGCCTGGCCGCCGCGGTGCAGCCCGACCTGGTGCTGCTGGACATTTCCATGCCCGACCTCAATGGCTGGACCGTCGCCCGCGGCCTGCGGGCACGCCACCGGGACCTGCGCATCGTCATGGTCTCGGCCAATGCCAACGAGTACCGCACCGGGGACGACCCGGCAGACCCCCATGACGCCTTCCTGGTCAAGCCGGTCCACCTGCAGAACCTGTTCGACACCATCGGCCGGCTGCTTGGCCTGGCCTGGGACCATCAGCCGCCCCAGCCCCTGCCGCTGCCGGATCTGGCCCGCGACAAGGTCCCCGGCGCCGCCGATCTCGGCGAATTGGTTCGCCTGGGCGAGATCGGCTATGTCCGCGGAATCGAAAGCAAACTGGCGGCCATCGAGGCCGGCGACCCCGCGCTTGCCCCATTTGTTCACAGCCTGCGTAGTCTGGTGAAGGAGTTTCGACTCGATGACTATATGGACCTCCTGCGCGACCTCGTCGTCGAGGGCGACCGTGGCGCCGCGTGACCTGGTATTGGTGGTCGATGATTCGCCCGGCACGCTCGGCCTTCTGACCGACGCCATCGAAGAGGCGGGGCTGACGGTGCTGGTCGCCGTGGCCGGCACCGCAGCCCTGTCCCTGGTCGGCAAGATTATTCCCGATGTCGTCCTGATGGACGCGGTGATGCCTGGCATGGACGGGTTCGAGACCTGCCGCCGCCTGAAGGAAACGCCGGGCGTTGCCCATGTGCCGGTCATCTTCATGACCGGGCTGAGCGAGACCGAACATATTGTGCGCGGCTTCGAGGCGGGAGGCGTCGATTATCTGACCAAGCCGATCGATCCGGCCGAGCTGGTCGCCCGGATCCGCGTCCACCTGGCCAATGCCCGGCTGGCCCATAGCGCCCGCGCCGCCCTGGACGCCACCGGCCGCTTCCTGATGGCGGTCGACGGCAATGGCCATGTGCTTTGGGCCACGCCCCAGGCGGCCCGGCTGCTGGCCGGGGCCGACCGCCTGGACGACAGGGTCGGCGCCTGGCTGGCCCAGCGCCGCCAGGGGCTCGGCCCGCACAGCATGGTCCTGGACGGCAACGAGCCGCGTATCGAGGTCACCTTTGTCGGCCATACCGGCCCGAGCGAGGCCTTGCTGCAATTGAGGGAAGTCGACCGCACGCCACCGGAAGCCGTGCTGCACCGCGAGTTGGGCATCACCCTGCGCGAGGCCGAAGTGCTGTTGTGGCTGGCCCGGGGCAAGGCCAACAAGGATATCGCCGAGATCCTGGCGCTCAGCCCGCGCACCGTGAACAAGCACCTGGAGCAGGTCTACCACAAGCTGGGGGTCGAGAACCGGACCAGCGCCGCGACCCTGGCGATCCGCGTCCTCGAGCATCTGTGACGAGACGGAACCCGCTCCCCGCGCCGTCTGGCCAGCCCCCGTGCCGGCCATCCACAGGACCACCGCGCCGGCCCCCTCACCGTCATGGCCGGCCGCCGTGCCGGCCATCCACAGGAACGCCGGGTCCGCCACGGACACGTGGATGACCGGGTCAAGCCCGGTCATGACGCAAGGGAAAGAGCGCGCGGACGGGCGACGGCGTGCGAGGACGAACAAGGCGCCC
>JAJFJE010000381.1 GCA_021774355.1 Alphaproteobacteria bacterium | reverse complement strand
CGACGGCATGCTCGGCGCGCTCGACTGGACGGCTTTCCAAGCGGTCATGGCGCCCAAGGTGCGGGCGGCCTGGCACCTGCACCAGGCCACCCTCGACCACGATCTCGACCTGTTCGTCCTGTTCTCCTCGGTGGCGGCGATCATCGGCAATCTGGGCCAGGGCAATTACGCCGCGGCGAACGGCTTCATGGACGGGCTGGCCCAGGAGCGCCGCCGCCGCGGCCTGGCCGCGACCAGCATCAATTGGGGCCCCTGGGCAGAAACCGGCATGGCCGCCGCCCTGGAAAGCGACCGCTTCGCTGCCCAGGGCATCGGCGGCCTGCCGCCGGCCCAGGGCCTGCGCCTGCTCGACGCGGTGCTGCGCGAGGCTGTGGGCCAGCCCGTGGTTGCCGCCATGGACTGGCCGGCCTTTGCCGCGGCCCGCGGCCTGGACGGGCGGTCCGGGCTGTTCGCCGCCCTGCTGGCCGCCACGCCCCGGCCGGCCCCAGCGGCCGATGGGGCGCCGGCCGGAGACGTGGTCGCAGCCCTCGCCGCGGTGCTGCCGGCCGAACGCCCGGCGCTGCTGCGCCGCCACCTCCAGGACCTGGCCCGCGAGACCCTGGGCTATGGCGACGAGGAGGCTATCGCCCTTGACCGGCCGCTGGTCGAGCAGGGGTTCGATAGCCTGATGTCGGTCGACATGCGCAACCGCCTGAACCGCAGCCTGGGCCAGGTCCTGCCGGCCTCCCTGCTGTTCGACTACCCGACCCTGGACAAGATCGCCCGGCACCTGCTGGCCGAGGTCCTGCGCTTCGACCCGGTCCCGGCCGAAGCGGCAGCGGTGCCTTCGGCCGCCGCCCTGCTCGACGAACTGGAACGGCTGATCGGCTGAGCGGGGGCACGCGAAGGCTGGCGCCGGCCGCGCCGGCGCGTCAAGATCGGGCGCCAATCCGGCACGGCCAGGGAGGCCCCATGATCGAGCTTGTGATCGACCCCAAGGCCCGGGATATCGGTGGCTTCGCGGTTGCCCGGGTCCTGCCCCAGGCGGCCCGCCGCATGGTCGGCCCGTTCGTCTTTTTCGACCATATGGGGCCGGTCGATTTCGCCGCGGGCCTGGCGCGCTCGGTCGATGTCCGGCCCCATCCCCATATCGGCCTGGCCACCGTCACCTATCTGTTCGCCGGCGAGATCATGCACCGCGACAGCCTGGCCACGGTCCAGGCGATCCACCCCGGCGAGGTCAACTGGATGGTCGCCGGCCGCGGCATTACCCATTCGGAACGGTTTGAAAAGGCTCGCGCCCAGGGCGACCGCATGCATGGCATCCAGGCCTGGGTGGCGCTGCCGGCCGAGGCCGAGGAAGCGGACCCCGAATTTGCCCATTACGGCGCCGACGCCCTGGTGTCGTTCGATGCCGGCGGCGTCCGGGGCCGCCTGATCGCCGGTACAGCCTTCGGCCTTCAGGCGCCGGTGCGGACCCATTCGCCGCTGTTCTATGTCCATCTCGAAATGGCCGCCGGGGCACGCCTGACGGTGCCCGCCGAACATCCCGAACGGGCCATGTTCGTGGTCGCGGGCGCGGTCGAAAGCGGCGGCCGGACGGTCGGCCCGGGGCGGATGGCGATCTTTGCCGGGGGTGGGCCGGTCGATCTCGTCGCCCGGGCGCCGAGCACCGTCATGTTGCTCGGCGGGACGTCCCTGGGGCCGCGTTTCCTTGAATGGAATTTCGTCTCGTCGCGGCGGGAACGGCTCGATCAGGCCAAGGCCGACTGGCGCGCCGGGCGCATGAAACTGCCGGATTTCGACGACCGGGAATTCGTTCCGCTGCCGGCCGAGCGGCCCGCAGCGCCGTGATGTCGGCCCGGCTGCGGTCGGAAACTTGAGCGCCGGCGCGATGCCCCCCGCGCCGGCGCTCTCCCCGCCCCCCCGGCAAAGGCGATCAGACGAAGATGAAGTCGCTGGCGTCGATGGCTGCGCCGTTGCTGAAGGTCAGGGTCTCGTGGTGGCTGCCATCGGCCGAGACGATTTCCCATTTGGTGGCGCTGAGCATGGCGAAGGTGGCGCCGTCGGCGGCCAGGCCATAGCCGGAAAAGCGCAGTGCGTCGCCGGTGCCGGCGCCATTGCCGTCGAAGTCCGTGATCTTGTCGCCATCGGCGGCACCGGCCCGGAACACGAAGGTGTCGTTGCCGCCATGGCCGATCAGGATGTCCTTGCCGGCACCGCCGTCGAGCCGGTCATTGTCGGCGCCGCCGTCCAGCCGGTCGTCGCCCAGGCCGCCATAGAGGCGGTCCGCGCCATTGCCGCCGAACAGCTTGTCGGCGCCAGCCCCGCCATCGACCCGGTCGACGCCGCCGCCGCCGCTCAGCCGGTCATTGCCGTCCACGCCGAACAGGCTGTTGTTCAGGGCGTCGCCGGTCAGGGTGTCGGCGGCACTGCCGCCGCTGACGTTCTCGATGTTGCGCAGCGTGTCCTCGGCGATGCCGTCGACCTTGACCGTCGCGGCATTGGCGCCACGCAGAGTGACCACTACCGAGACATGCTTGTCGAGATAGTCGGCGGTGTCCGAGCCGCTGCCGCCATTCATCTGGTCCCGGCCGGCGCCACCGATGAAGGTGTTGTCCATCCCGTCGCCGTTGATGATGTCGTTGCCGCTGCTGCCGATGACGTTCTCGATATTCTTCACCGTGTCTTCGGACACCCCGCCGACCCGGACCACGGCGGCGTTGGCACCATCGAGGTCCAGGGTGATGCCGGTCGTCTTGTCTTCGTAGTCGGCGGTATCGACGCCGTCGCCGCCATCCAGCGCGTCGGCGCCGGGTCCGCCGATCAGAATATCGTCGCCGCTGCCGCCGAACAGGCTGTCGCCCCCGCTGCCGCCGCCCAACAGGTCGTTGCCGGCACCGCCGTCGAGCTGGTCGTCGCCATTGCCCCCGGCCAGCTGGTCGATCCCGTTGCCGCCGAAGAGGATATCGTCGCCGGACGCGCCGGCGAGAAAGTCATTGCCGTCAAAGCCCTTGATGACGTCGTCGGCGGAGCCGCCATTCAGCACGTCGTTGCCGGCGGTGCCGTTGAGTATCGCCATTATTCCGTCCTCCCTGACGCAACGCGGGGCGGGCCGTTCAGCCTCTGGCGCGTATCCACGACAGCAAAGCAATCGTCTTTACCGACATTGTGTCAAGATTCCGGGCGCGACAGATGGCACCGATTTGCCGATGGATTTTGGGGACATTCGCGGCCGCGGCTGTGACCTGCGGCGTCCGCGTGGTCGGGGCGCGGTCCCGTGGTGGCAGTCGCCGGCGTGTCAGGACCGGTCGACCAGGGCGTCGAGGCTGATCCGCATGGCGGTTTCGCTCTTCATGGGCCGGGCCAACAGGCGCCCGACCAGCTCTGCCGGCTTGACCGTTCCATCGAGCAGGTCGCAGACCGCTTCGACGATGGGCAGGGCAACCCCCGCCTGCTGGGCGGCAGCGCGCAGCACCGGGGCGGTAAAGGCGCCTTCCGCGACCGTCCGCCGGTCGGCCATCAGGCGTGCCGGATGGCCGCCGCGGCCGAGTTCCACGCCAAGCGAGAAGTTGCGCGAACTGCGCGAGGAGCAGGTGAGGATGAGGTCGCCCAGGCCGGCCAGGCCGATCAGCGTATCCAGCCGGGCGCCGCGGCTGGCGCCGAACAGGGCCATTTCGGCAAAGCCCCGGCTGATCAGGGCGGCCCGGGCATTCTCGCCCAGGCCCAGGCCCTCGACGACGCCGCAGGCGACCGCCAGGACATTCTTGATCGCGCCGCCGATTTCGGCGCCGACGACATCATCCGACAGGTAGATCCGGAAGGTCGGGCGGGCCAGCAGGCCGGCCAGCGTTTCGCCCAGCGCAAGATCGGCGCAGGCGAGGGTCGCCGCGGTGGGCAGCCCTGCAGCGACCTCCTTGGCGAAGGTCGGCCCGGACAGGACGGCGAGGGGCGCTGCCGGCTGAACGGCGGCGGCCACCTCGGACATCAGCAGGAAGGTCTCGGCCTCGATGCCCTTGGCGCACAGCACCAGGGGCACGGCCACCGCCGGCAGGGCGGCCAGGACCCGGCGCATATGCTGCGCGGGAACCGCCGCCACCAACAGGCTGCAGCCACCCAGGGCGGCCAGGTCGCCGGTGGCGGCAAGCGCTGGGTCGAGGGCGATGCCGGGCAGGAACAGGCGGTTCTCGTGGTCGTGGTTGATCTGGGCGACCACGTCGGCCTCGCGCGCCCAAAGCAGGGCGCGGTACCCGGCGCAGGCGGCGCTCTGGGCGAGGGCGGTGCCCCAGGCGCCGCCGCCGATGACTCCGACCTTGGCGACGCTCATATGGTTCCCCATGTCCGATCCGCTGGGCGTCGGGCCTCTCGACTCGGCCGCGACCGGGGCACCCTACCGGCGGCGCGGGCCAAGTTGAAGTGTTTCCCTGCCGGCACTGCAGGGCGGCGCCCGGGACGGCGCGGACGTGCACCCGCCGGGGTCCTTGGGGTACGGGCCGCCAACCCGTCGGGGCCGGCAGCGGCCGGACCGCTCGGGGTTCGGCCCCCATCGGGATTGTCGTTGTCGCTCAAGGAATTGCGCCGATGGTGCCCAGGGCCGGAATCGAACCAGCGACACGCGGATTTTCAGTCCGCTGCTCTACCAGCTGAGCTACCTGGGCCCATGGCGCCAACGAGGCAACGCCCCGTTGCGGCGGTGAGGACGCCCCTCTTAGAGGAGTTGCCCGCCGCTGTCCAGCCCCCAGGGACCCAGGCCCGCGAGGCATCGATCCGGCGGCCCTCCCCCCGGCCAGGAGGCCTGCGGGGGGAGGGTCGCGATCCCGTCAGACCAGGACAATACCGTCGACGATCAGGTGGTCCTGCTTGACGTTGAAGTCCTCGATCCCGGCCACGGTGAGAATCCCCTGGAGGACCTCGGCGGCCGCGTCATGGCCGCCCAGAAGGCCGCCCAGGACACCGTCGGGACCCAGCGGGCCGTCGAGCAGGCCATGGGGGCCGACCAGCCCGCCCAGCACCCCGGCCGGACCGACCAGGCCGTTGACCAGGCCGTTGATGCCCAGGATGTTGCCGCCGCCCAACAGGCCGCCCAGCAAATTGTCGACCAGGCCGCCGACATCGTCGACCAGATTGCCCAGCAGGCCGCCCAGAAGCTGGGTGTCGGCGGTGCTCACGAGGCCGCCCAGCAGGCCGTCGACCAGACCGACCACCTGGTCGAGGGCGCCGCCGCCGACCACCACGAAGGTGTCGGACCCACGGCCGCCGATCATCGTATCAATGCCGTCGCCCGTGTAGAGAATATCGTCGCCGGCGCCGCCGCTCAGCACGTCATGGCCGGCGTCGCCGTCCAGGATGTCGTTGCCGTTGCCGCCGTAAAGCCGGTCATTGCCGTCGCCGCCATTCAGGGTGTCGTTGCCATTGTCGCCCTGGAGATAGTCGCTGCCGCTGCCGCCATCCATCTGGTCGTTGCCGTCGCCGCCGTAAAGCTTGTCATTGCCATCGCCGCCGATCAGGGTGTCGTTGCCCGCCTCGCCCTTCAGGGTGTCGCGGCCAGCGCCGCCATCCAGGATGTCGTTGCCATCGCCGCCAAAAAGCTGGTCGTTGCCGTTGCCGCCCAGCAGGACATCGCGGCCGCCGCGGCCATAGAGCCGGTCGTCGCCGTCAAAGCCCGACAAGCGGTCATTCGCGGTTCCGCCACGCAGAATGTCGGCACCCGCGGTTCCGTTGATCACTGCCATCGTCTGAATCCCCTGCTGTGGTTTGCCTGCAAACCGCCAATCGCCGGGCGTGTTTTGCGCCGCAAAACACCGCCAAAATGAGAATATCTTAGAATTGTTACGCTTTCATTTTGAATTGTTAACCGATGTTTTGCGATACAAACTACACGTTATAATAGTTTCAAATATAGAAAAGATCTAATTAGCGCATATATAACAGTATATTCATGTTATTTATGCATCGAAATAATACACGAATCCGCACAAATTATCCCCGATTCGGGTGTTCGTTCAGGGCGTTCCGCGCGGCGGCTCGGCGCCGTCGTCGCCCGACTGGTCGTCCTCGTCCTGGGACGGGACGGCATAATGGCCGCCCAGCCAGCGGTGCAGGTCGATGTCGGCGCAGCGCGCCGAGCAGAACGGCCGATAGCGTTCGACCCGGGGCTTGCCGCAAATGGCGCAGGGTTTGGGGTTGTCGTTGGCGGGCGGTGTCGTCATGCCTGCACAAGCGCCACGTTTCGCGCTGTCCCGCAAGCGATTTCCAGGCGGGAATCGCGCAACCCGGGCCAGGCCGCCGCCCAGGCTGCGACGTCGGGCGGGACCGTGGCGTGCAGCCGGGCCCCCGGGGCGGCCCGCCGGGCCGCCTCGACCAGGCGCAGCAGGCGGGCGGCCAGGTGGCGGGTCGACAGCCGGCGGCCATCCCCATCCGGCATCGCCTCGGTCGCCGCTTGGCGCAGGCTGGGGCCGAGCCGTTTGCGGGTCACCAGCATCAGGCCGTCGAGGGTGCCGCGGGCCAGTTCGGGACGGCGCGGATCGGCCGCAAGGGCCCGGGCCAGGTCGCCGTGGAGCCTGGCCATTTCGGCGCCCGACAGGCGGACCGGATCGAGCAGGACCTGGCCCGACAGGTTGCGCCGGCGGATCTCGGCCGCGGCCCGGATCACGGCCTGGCGGTTGACCGGGCCGGGCGGCCCGCCGCCGGCGTCGATGTCGATCGCCGTCAAAGCCTCCAGTTCGTCGATGGTCAGGCGTCCGTGGGGCGCCAGCAACACGGTCCGCTCCAGGGCCTGGGCGAAGGCCTCGTCGAGGTCCCAGTCCGCGAAGGCCAGGCGCGGGCCGCGGTGCAGTTCGACCGCAGACCCCAGGGCCGCGCGCAAAGCCGCAGCGTCCGGACCCTCGACAATCACCCGCTCGGCGGTGCCGGCGGAGAGCTGCCGGGCGAGGCCGACGGCGGGGGCAGGGGCGGGGCGCAGGCAGGCCGGTGCCGCGTCCGCCGGCGGCGCTGGGCCCGGCCGGCCGGCGACCCGAGCGGCCTTGTCGCCGGTAACGTCGCGGATCACCTCGACGGTCAGGGCCTGGCCTTCAACCAGAGGGCCGCCGGCGTCCTTGAGGCGCAGGAAGCCGCGTCCCGCCGGACCCAGGTCGACGAAGGCTGCGCCGGTCGCCCGGTCGCAGGTGAGCACCCGGCAGTGCCAGATCTCGCCCAGCCGGCTCGGCTGGTCGGTGCGCCGCAGATGGAACTCGACGGGTTCGCCGTTCTCGATCACGGCGGCGCGGATCTCCAGCGGCCCGCTTTCGATGATCAGGACGGACATGGCGCGGGCAGGGGCACGCCGGCCGCGGCCAGCAGGGCGGCGGTCTCGCGCAGGGGCAGGCCCACGACATTGGACCATGATCCCGAAAGCGCCCTGACGAAGAGTTCGGCGCGGCCCTGGATGGCATAGCCGCCGGCCTTGCCCTGCCACTCGCCGGATGCCAGGTACCAGTCGATCTCGGCCCGGTCCAGGCGCTTGAAGGTGACCGCGGTCTCGACCACCCGGCGGCCAACCGTGCCGTCGGGGCGGCGCAGGGCCAGGCCGGTCAGGACAACGTGGCGACGCCCCGAGAGCAGGCCCAGGCAGAGCCGCGCCTCGGCCGCGGTTTCGGCCTTGGGCAAGATCCGGCGGCCGCAGGCGACCACGGTATCGGCACCCAAGACGGCGGCGCCGGGATGGCGCATGCCGACCGCGAGCGCCTTGGCTTCGGCCAGACGGGCCGCCAGAAGCCGGGGCAGTTCTCCCGGCCGGGCGGATTCGTCGAGGTCTGCGGGGTCGATCGCCTCGGGAACGAGGCCGATGCGGGCGAGAAGATCGCGCCGCCGGGGACTGGCCGAGGCGAGCACGAAGGGCGGGCGCGCCATGCCGGGCGGCAAGGTCTATTTGAAGCGGAAGGTGATGCGGCCCTTGGTCAGGTCGTAGGGGGTCATCTCAACCAGGACCTTGTCGCCGGCCAGCACCCGGATGCGGTGCTTGCGCATCTTGCCGGCCGTGTGGGCCAGCACCTCGTGGTCGTTGTCAAGCTTCACGCGGAACATCGCGTTGGGCAGCAATTCGGTCACCGTACCGGGAAACTCGATTTGTTCTTCTTTGGCCATGGACAATCCGTTGCTGATTGGAATTTGCGGAGGAACATGCGGTCGGGCCGCCGATATTGCAAGTTTTCCCGGCTGACCCATGCCGGGCGATCAGACATTTGCCGCCTGCGGCACCCCGAAGCGCTTGCGGAGCCGGGTCAGCAACTGGTCGCGCACCATGCGGTAGGCGTCCATTCTCTGTTCGCGGCTGCCCTGTTCGAGGCTGGGGTCGAAGGTTGGCCAGTATTCCACGGTGCAGGCCAGCCAGCGGGTCAGGTCGACCGCCTTGTGCTGGGCCTCCGGGCTCAGGCTGATGATCAGGTCGAAACTCTGATCCTCCAGGTCGTCGAACGACTTGGGGTGATACTTGGTGATGTCGATACCCAATTCGTCGAGCGCCGCCACGGCAAAGGGATCGAGCCCGCCGGCCCGCACCCCGACCGAATCGCAGAACACCCGGTGGCCGTAGAAATGGCGCATCAGGCCCATCGCCATGGGCGAGCGGATGGCGTTCAAGGTGCAACAGAACAGGACTGCCGCAGGCAGGTCGGAAACAAGGCCAACCATGACCGTCAACCACGCATGAACAGCACGCAGATCAGCGTGAACAGGCGGCG
>JAJFJE010000039.1 GCA_021774355.1 Alphaproteobacteria bacterium | reverse complement strand
CATCGGGATTGTCGCGCCGATCGTGCTGATCGCCTTGCGGCTGCTTCAGGGACTTGCCCTCGGCGGCGAATATGGCGGGGCCGCAACCTATGTGGCCGAGCATTCCCCGGCGAACAAGCGGGGCCTCTATACCGCCTGGATCCAGACCACCGCCACGGTCGGCCTGTTCCTGTCGCTCCTGGTCATTCTCGGGGTCCGCCACACCATGACCGCCGAAGACTTCGATAGCTGGGGTTGGCGGGTGCCGTTCCTGGTGTCGATTGCCCTGCTGGCGATCTCGGTGTGGATCCGTATGCAACTGAACGAGTCGCCCCTGTTCAAGAAAATGAAGGACGAGGGCAAGCAGTCCAAGGCGCCGCTGACCGAATCCTTCCTGCGCTGGGGCAATCTCAAGATCGTCCTGATCGCCTTGTTCGGCCTGACCGCCGGCCAGGCCGTGGTGTGGTATGCGGGCCAGTTCTACGCCATGTTCTTCATGACCAAGACGCTGAAGATCGACTCCGAGACGGCGCAGTTGCTGATCGCCGGCTCGCTGGTGATCGGCACGCCGTTCTTCCTGGTGTTCGGCGCGCTGTCGGACCGCATCGGCCGCAAGCCGGTGATCATGGCCGGCTGCCTGATTGCCGCGCTGACCTATTTCCCGCTGTTCAAGGCGCTGACCCATTATGGCAATCCGGCCCTGGAAATGGCCCAGGCGCAGTCGCCGGTGACGGTCACCGCCGACCCGGCCAATTGCTCGTTCCAGTTCAATCCGGTGGGCACGGCGAAATTCACCACCTCCTGCGACATTGCCAAGGCCCAACTGGCCAGCGCCGGCATCCCCTATGCCAATATCGCGGGCGAGACGGGTTCGACGGCGATGGTCAAGGTCGGCGGGACCGAGATCCCCGGCGTGCCCCACGATGCCGCCGATCCCACGGCCGCCATGGCCACCTTCACCACGGGAATCAAGGCGGCCCTGGCCAGCGCCGGCTATCCGGCCAAGGCCGATCCGGCCCAGATCAACCATGTCATGATGCTGGTCATCCTGTTCGTCCTGGTGCTCTACGTCACCATGGTCTACGGCCCGATCGCGGCCATGCTGGTCGAATTGTTCCCGACCCGCATCCGCTATACCTCGATGTCCCTGCCCTACCATATCGGCAATGGCTGGTTCGGCGGCTTCCTGCCGGCAACCGCCTTTGCCATCGTGGCGGCGACGGGCAACATCTATGATGGCCTGTGGTACCCGATCGTCATCGCCATGATGACCTTCGTCATCGGCATGCTGTTCATCCGCGAAACCAAAGACCACCAGATCCACGTCTGAGGCCTTGAAGGTCGTCGGACCGGACTTAAGATAGCCGGCGGTGCACCAAGCACCGCCGGCGTTCACGGCGAAATTTCGGGAGGAAGACATGTCCGCTACAGCCCAGGCCGCCCAGGGTGCCGATCACAGCCTGTTTCCCGTCAGCCCGGCGTGGCAGGCCCGCGCCCATCTCGACCAGACCGCCTATCAGCGCCTGTACCGGCGCTCGGTCGAGGACCCGGAAGGCTTCTGGGCCGAACAGGGCCGCATCGTCGACTGGATCCACCCCTACAGCCAGGTCAAGGACGTTTCCTTCGGTCCCGGCGATGTCCATGTCCGCTGGTTCCAGGACGGCACCCTCAATGTTTCGGCCAATTGCCTCGACCGTCACCTGGCCGAGCGCGGCGACCAGACGGCGATCATCTGGGAAGGCGACGACCCGAAGGACTCCCGCCACATCAGCTACCGCGAACTCCATGCGCAAACCTGCCGCTTCGCCAATGTGCTGAAGGCCCAGGGGGTCAAGCGCGGCGACCGGGTCACGATCTATCTGCCGATGATCCCCGAGGCGGCCGTCGCCATGCTCGCCTGCACCCGCATCGGCGCGATCCATTCCGTGGTCTTTGGCGGCTTCTCCCCCGACAGCCTGGCCGGGCGCATTCTCGACTGCGCCTCGACCGTGGTGATCACGGCGGATGAAGGCCTGCGCGGCGGCAAGGCCGTGCCCCTGAAGGCCAATGCCGATGCCGCCCTGGAAAAATGCCCCGACGTCACCAGCGTGATCGTGGTCCGCCGCACCGGCGGGGCGGTCGCGATGCAGGCCGGCCGCGACCTCTGGTATCACGAGGTCGCCGCCACCGTCTCGGGCGACTGCCCGGCCGAAGAAATGGGCGCCGAGGACCCGCTGTTCATCCTCTATACCTCGGGCTCGACCGGCAAGCCCAAGGGGGTGCTGCATAGCTCGGGCGGCTACCTGGTCTATGCCGCCCTGACCCATAAATATGTCTTCGACTATCACGACGGCGATATCTACTGGTGCACGGCTGATGTCGGCTGGGTCACCGGCCACAGCTATATCGTCTATGGCCCCCTGGCCAATGGCGCCACCACCCTGATGTTCGAAGGGGTGCCCACCTATCCCAGCGCCGCCCGCTTCTGGGAGGTGATCGACAAGCACAAGGTCAATATCTTCTACACCGCCCCGACCGCCATCCGCGCCCTGATGCGCGAGGGCGAAGGGCCGGTCAAGACCACCAGCCGGGCCAGTCTGCGCCTGCTCGGCAGCGTCGGCGAACCGATCAATCCCGAGGCCTGGCTGTGGTACCACCGGGTGGTCGGCGATGATCGCTGCCCGATCGTCGATACCTGGTGGCAGACCGAGACCGGGGGCATCCTGATCACCCCCCTGCCCGGCGCCATTGCCCAGAAGCCGGGCTCGGCCACCCTGCCCTTCTTCGGGGTGAAGCCGATGATCGTCGATGCCGAGGGCAAGGAACTGGACGGTCCCTGCACCGGCAATCTGTGCATCGCCGACAGTTGGCCGGGCCAGATGCGCACCGTCTATGGCGACCACGAGCGCTTCGTGCAGACCTATTTCTCGACCTATCCGGGGCGCTATTTCACCGGCGACGGCTGTCGTCGGGATGAGGACGGCTATTACTGGATCACCGGCCGGGTCGACGACGTGATCAATGTCTCGGGCCACCGCATGGGCACGGCGGAAGTGGAATCCGCCCTGGTCGCCCATCCCAAGGTGGCCGAGGCCGCCGTGGTCGGCTATCCCCACGACATCAAGGGCCAGGGCATCTATGCCTATGTCACCCTGAATGCCGGCGAGGAGCCGAGCGAGGCCCTGCGCAAGGAACTGGTCGCCTGGGTGCGCAAGGAGATCGGCGCCATCGCCGCCCCCGACCTGATCCAATGGGCCCCCGGCTTGCCCAAGACCCGCTCGGGCAAGATCATGCGCCGGATCCTGCGCAAGATCGCCGAGAACGACCCGGCCTCCCTGGGCGACACCTCGACCCTGGCCGATCCCGGCGTGGTCCGCGACTTGGTGGATAACCGGATGAACCAGGGCTAGCGGCAGTCGCGGCGCCCGGCCGGCCCAGGACGGGCGCCGGGCGCCGCCGCCCGTTCAGCGGCGATAATAGCCGCGCTCGACGTCGCGCATGCTGGTCAGACAGCAGGCCTTGAAACCGCCTCCGCGAACCGCAGGGGCAGGGATCGTTGCGGCCGAGTTTCTCGACAAGTTCCTTGTCGCCGTGGACCACGCGCGGACCGCGCTTGACCTGGCGTTCGGAATTAAAATCCGTTCCGGCGCTTGCTCATGGGAGCGATGGAAACGTCGTCACCGCGAGGTTTCATGTCGGCCTCCTCTTTCCGGCTGGCCGACACCGGCCGCTGCCTCGGCCGCGTCGGCCTGCGCCGCGCCGATCGCCGGATCCGGCGGGATCGCCGCGGCGCTGACGTCACGCGGCTCCATCGCCTCGCCCAGGCGCAGGTTGCCGTCGACCCGGGGAGAACCTACCGTAGAGGTGGAGGTGTCCGCGATGGAATTTTTCGAACTCGACGCCCGACTGGCAGTACTGGACGACGCCGGCGCAGCGTTTGTCTTTCGGCCGAGGTCGGAGACCTGGGCCGAAATCTCGTCTGGCGAGCTCTGGTCCGCCGGCAAGCGCATCTCTCCGGACTCGGCCGACAGGTGGATGGCCGCCAAGGGCATCCCACCTTGGCCCGCGCGCGCGGCCAAGGCGTCGTAGATCCCCCTGATGCCATCGGGCAAAGCCGCCGACGCCGCGTTGAACAACCTGTGCTGCTCTGCTTCGGCCTGCAGTCGGCGCGGATCGGTCGGTGCCATGGCGCGCCCTGCCCTATAGGCGCTGTGGCCGCCGGCGTTGCTGGCCTGATACATCGAAGGCGGCCAGAGCTGGATCTCGCCCACCAGGCCATTGTCGAAGCGCACCATCAGCTTGCGGTCGACATACCCGCTATCCATTAGCGCCCACCCCTCGTCGAGGACCGCCAGCCGGGCGCCCAGCGCCCGGACCGGGCTGGGTCTTTTCCGCCTCGCCGAGATACCAGGACAGCGCCTCGCCCAGGCGGCTGCGTCCGACGGGACGGGACAGGGCCTCGTCGCGATACATAAGGCCCAGGAACCCGCGGGTGACCGGGTCGAGGTCGCCACCGAACATATCACGCCGGTGGGCCAGCTCGATCACGTTGCGGCCTTCCTCGCGGGCACGCTTCACTAGGCGTACCGCGTCGACCAGCGCGGCGGTCACATCTATGCGCGGGTCGATCTGGCCGGTGGCGGCAAGCGCCCGCATCCGCGACCAGCCAGGTCCCACGTCGAGCAGGGCGCCGCCGATCGCGCGCAGGTTGGTGGCGGTGCTTTCGGTGACCGGGGGAAACGGGCACGGTTACGGCGGCTGCAGGGCCGCCTGGTCAGGGACCTGGGCGACCTGGTGACGGTGACCCTGCAGGTCGACCAGCAAAACCGCCGTTTGGGGGGTCTGGCCGATGAGGTCCGGGCGGCCTTTGCGGCATTTGACCGCGCGGCCGGGCAGTCGGAGTAATAGCCAGGCCGGCGGGGATATCGCCCCGCCGGCCGCTTCCGGTTTCGCCAGTCAAAAACGGCGGCCACCCTCGATCTGGCGGTCTCGCCGCGCTTGGCCGCACGGATCGACGAGGAGCTGCGCCTGTCGGATGAGGCGACGATTTCGCATCTCAACATCGTGATCGCCGAGGGCACCGGCGCGCCTTACAGCATCGACTATTTCGGCAAGTGCTTCGGGACTGTCCGCGCGGCGGCGCACGCGGCACGCCCGGATCTTGGCTGCGACACCCTGTTGGCGCGTGCCCTGCGGCACACTGCGGTCACCCGACTGGCGGAAGCCGGCCGTGAAATCCCGCAGATCGCCGCGGTCACCGGCCACAGCCTGGCCCAGGCCGCCGCGATCGTGGACCGCTACATGACCAGAACCCGAAAATTGGGCGACCAGGCCGGCGCCAAACACCTCGCCGAGGAGCCGCGACATGCCCTTGCCGGCGGCCGTGAGACTCAAAAGTTGAACGAGTCGCCCGGGAAAAGTTGAACGTTCGCGGTCTGTTCCGACAAAAAATCCCTGCCAAATTCGTCGTAACACATTGATTTGACAGGATTTTGCGTTGGTGGGCCGTGTAGGGTTCGAACCTACGACCTAGTGATTAAGAGTCACCCGCTCTACCAGCTGAGCTAACGGCCCCACCCCGCGCACGCGACGGAGGCGGCGATATACCAGGGTGATCCGGGCTTGTCGAGACATCTTGTGGCGCGGACCTCTGTCAGCGGCCGTGGCGGCCAACCAGCGGGCTGATCCAGGCGGCGGTCCGGGGCCCGAACAGGCGGCGCAGCACCTGGCTCAGAAAGCGCCGATTCGCCGAATTCCGCCAGAGCACCATGTCCCGTCACTCGCTTTGCCACTGATTACGATAATGCGAACTACTCGCATTGCTTACAAGGATGCGCTATTGTGCGCCCGTCTGCAAGTGCGAACGAATCGCAAGGGCTCAGGGAGCGTCCCCGGGATCATGTATATCTGCAACTGCAACGGCCTGAACCAGCGGGCGATCGCCCGTGCCATCGCCGCGGGCTGCGACAGTCCGGCGGCGATCTACCGCCACCATGGCTGCAGCCCCCAATGCGGCAAATGCGCCGGAGAGCTTTGCGCCCTGCTGCGCGCCGGGGCGCGGCCGGGCGCGGCCGCACTGCCGGCCTGCCCGGCCCTGCTGCCGCCGCCCGGCCTGCTGGCAGCGGAATGACCGGCCCGGCGGCACTGCGCCAAGATCGACAGGAAGACGGGTCCGGCGCCTCGGATCGGTCCGGAGATAAATGAGAAAGGGCGCGCCATGATGGGTGACCGCGAGGTGATCAGGCATCTGAACCTGATCCTCAAAAACGAACTGACGGCGATCAACCAGTATTTCCTGCATGCCCGGATCTATGACAATTGGGGCTACCAGCGGCTGGGCAAGCATGAATATGACGAGTCGATCGAGGAGATGAAGCATGCCGACCGGCTGGTAAAGCGGATCCTGATGCTGGACGGCCTGCCCAACCTGCAGGATCTGTACAAGCTGAAGATCGGCGAGACGGTGCCGGAAGGCCTGGCGGCCGATCTGGCGGTGGAATGGCGGGGCCATGCCGGTCTGAAGGAGGCCATCGCCGCCTGCGAAACCACCCGGGATTTCGTCAGCCGCAGCCTGCTGCGCGACATCCTCGACGACACCGAGGCACATATCGACTTTCTCGAGACCCAAATCGACCTGATCGCCGCCCTCGGCCTGCCGAACTATCTGCAGAGCCAGCTTGGCGATGGCGTCCGGTGACGTATCGTCAGGCGCCGGCGCGGTAGCGCTGCCAGCCCTCGGCGCGCAGGCGGCAGGCCGGGCAGGTGCCGCAGCCATAGCCCCAGGCGTGGTGGTGGACACGGTCGCCGAGATAGCAGCTATGGCTGCGCTCCCGGATCAGTTCGACCAGGGCGGCCCCGCCCAGCCGCTCGGCCAGGGCCCAGGTCGCCGCCTTGTCGCGCCACATCAACGGGGTATCGACGACCAGGCGCCGGTCGAGGCCGAGGCTGAGGGCGACCTGCATGGCCTTGACGGTATCGTCCCGGCAATCGGGATAGCCGGAATAATCCGTCTCGCACATCCCGGCGACCAGATGCTTCAGGCCGCGGCGATAGGCCAGGGCTGCCGCATAGGCCAGGAACACCAGGTTGCGGCCCGGCACGAAGCTGGTGGGCAGGCCGTTTTCGCCCATTTCGATGGCGACCGGCCGGGTCAGCGCGGTCTCGGAGATCTGCCCCAGGGAGTCGAGCGACAGGAGATGGTCGCCACCCAGGCGCGCCGCCCAGGCGCCGTCCAGCCCGGCCAGGGCGTCGCGCAGGGGGCCGCGGCAGTCCAGTTCCACGGCATGACGCTGGCCATAGGAAAAGCCGACGGTTTCGACCCGGTCGAAGCGGCCCAGTGCCCAGGCCAGGCAGGTGGCCGAATCCTGGCCGCCCGAGAACAGCACCAGGGCGCCGCCCTCAGCCATGGTCGGGACCGAAATAGCTGCAGGCATCGCCCGTCGAGTCGCGATACACGGTCACCCGGGCGAGGCCCGGACAGCGCGGCGCCACCCGGGCCCAGATCCAGACGCCGAGATTTTCCAAGGTGGGCGGCCCCATGGCCGGGATGTCGTTGAGCAAATGGTGGTCGAGGGCGAGCCTGGTCTCCTCCAGGGCGGCCGCGAACAGACCGAGGTCGAAGACCATGCCCGAGGCCGCGTCGGCCACCCCGCGCAGGACGATTTCGGCGCGATAGGAATGGCCGTGGATGCGCCGGCTGGCGGCCGTCTCCACCACCCGGTTCAGGGTGTGGGCAGCCTCGAAGCGGAATTGTTTGGCAAGCTCGTGCATCACGGAATTCCAAGCAGCTTATGGGTCTGCAGGCTGAGGCGCCAGTGCGGATGAGCCAGGCAATAGGCGATCGCCGCCCGGGTATTGCCCGCCCGATCCGGGCCGTCCATCGGTTGCAGAAA
>JAJFJE010000380.1 GCA_021774355.1 Alphaproteobacteria bacterium | reverse complement strand
TATCCGTTGGCACCGCGTCCCGGCGTCACCAGATCTATTTCCTCATAATATCTAATCGTTTTGGGCGAAAGGCCGGTTTGTTTCGCCGCGCCAGATATATTCATCAAATCATTCCCTTTCGTCGGATTGGTCCGGCGACGTGCCCAATTTTAGCCGGTTGAGCCGTAAGGCGTTTGTGATCACGGATACTGAAGACAGGCTCATGGCGATTGCCGCGATCACCGGCTTGGCCGGCGTCGTCCGGGTCGGCCCCATCGGGCCGTCGCCATTGGGTTCCAGACGATTGACCCGGTCGCCATCGGCCAGGGCCTTGAGGTCGGCGCCGGCGCAGAAATGGCCGTGGTCGCCGTAGAGCACGGCGACCCGGGCGCCGTCGTCGGCCTCGAAGGCGCGAAAGACGTCGGCCAGGGCTTCGGCGGTGGGCCGGTCGACCGCATTGCGCGTGTCCGGGCGGCTGAGAATGACCGTGGTCACCGGGCCATTTGTTTCGACATGCACCGCCATGACCACTCTCCGCATTGCCCGCGATTCGCCATCTTCCGGGATCGCCATCGGGGCCGCCAGCAAAAATGCGGGAGCGTCAGACGTGGCGCGGCTTTGGGGCTTCCCGTCGCTGCGACTGCTCACTATGCTGACGACCGATCGCGGCGCACGATCGCCGCTCCTGCCCGAGCTTCCTGCTCATTGCCATCCCCGGAGTTGCCCTCGTGCCCTCTCTCGACAGCCTCAAAACCCGCAAGTCCCTGACGGTCGGACCCTCGACCTATGATTATTTCAGCCTCAAGGCTGCCGAAAAGACGCTTGGCAAGCTGTCGCGTCTGCCGGTCTCGCTGAAGGTGCTGCTCGAGAACCTGCTGCGTAACGAGAACGGCACCACGGTGACCGTGGACGATATCAAGGCGATCGCCCAGTGGCTGGTCGACCGCCGCTCCGACCGGGAGATCGCCTTCCGTCCGGCGCGCGTCCTGATGCAGTAGTTCACCGGCGTGCCGGCGGTGGTCGCTCTGGCGGCGATGCGCGACGCCATGGCGGCGCTGGGCGGCAAGGCTCAGAAGATCAACCCGCTGTCGCCGGTCGACCTGGTCATCGACCATTCCGTCATCGTCGATAATTTCGGCGCCAAGGATGCCTTCAAGAAGAACGTCAAGCTCGAGTACGAGCGCAACGGCGAGCGTTACTCGTTCCTGCGCTGGGGGCAGCAGAATTTCGACAATTTCCGGGTCGTGCCGCCGGGCACCGGGATCTGTCACCAGGTCAATCTGGAATATCTGGCGCAGACCGTATGGACGGCCAAGGAAGGCCGGACCAAGCTGGCCTATCCCGACACGCTGGTCGGCACCGACAGCCACACCACCATGGTCAACGGCCTGGCGGTGCTGGGCTGGGGCGTGGGCGGCATCGAGGCCGAGGCGGCCATGCTGGGCCAGCCGATCTCGATGCTGATTCCCGAGGTCGTCGGCTTCAAGCTCAGCGGCAAGCTGAAGGAAGGCACCACCGCGACCGATCTGGTGCTGACCGTCACCCAGATGCTGCGCAAGCATGGGGTGGTCGGCAAGTTCGTGGAATTCTACGGCCCCGGCCTCGACCAATTGTCGCTGGCCGACCGGGCGACCCTGGCCAACATGGCGCCGGAATATGGCGCCACCTGCGGCTTCTTCCCGGTCGACCAGGAAACCATCGCCTATCTCAAGGCGACCGGCCGCAAGGCCTCGCGGGTTGCCCTGGTGGAGGCCTATGCCAAAGCCAACGGGCTGTGGCGCACCGCCCGCACCCCGGACCCGATCTTCTCGTCGACCCTGGCGCTCGACGTCGATACGGTCGAGCCGTCCCTGGCCGGGCCCAAGCGGCCCCAGGACCGGGTTCCCCTGTCGAGCGCGGCAGCGGGCTTTGCCGGCGAACTGGTCAAGGCCTTCGGCAAGGGCGATGCCCCCTCGGCCCCGACGGCGGTGGCGGGCACCGACTACACCATCGATCACGGCTCGGTGGTGATCGCCGCCATCACATCGTGCACCAACACGTCAAACCCCAACGTCATGCTGGGCGCCGGCCTGCTCGCCCGCAAGGCGGTGGCGGCCGGGCTGAAGGTCAAGCCCTGGGTCAAGACCTCGCTGGCGCCGGGCTCCAAGGTGGTCTCCGACTATCTGGAAAAGGCCGGGGTGCAGAAGGACCTGGATAAGCTGGGCTTCAACTTGGTCGGCTATGGCTGCACCACCTGCATCGGCAATTCCGGGCCGCTGCCCGACCCGGTCGCCGAGGCCGTGACCAAGGGCGACCTGGTCGCCTGCTCGGTGCTCTCGGGCAACCGCAACTTCGAAGGCCGGGTCAACCCGCACGTCAAGGCCAACTACCTGGCCTCGCCGCTGCTGGTGGTGGCCTACGCCCTGGCCGGCTCGCTGACCATCGACCTGGCCAGCGAGCCCCTGGGCACCGGCAAGGGCGGTAAGCCGGTCTATCTGAAGGACATCTGGCCGAGCAACGCGGAGATCACCGAGACCGTCCGCAAATGCGTTACGCCGGCCCAGTTCCGCAAACAATATGCCGACGTGTTCGGCGGCGACAGCAATTGGAAGCGGGTCAAGACCACCAATTCCCTGACCTTCGACTGGGACAAGAACTCGACCTATATCCAGAACCCGCCCTATTTCGCCAAGATGGCGGCGGCCCCGGCGGCGATCGCCGATATTCACGGCGCCCGCATCCTGGCGCTGCTGGGCGATTCGATCACCACCGACCACATCTCGCCGGCCGGCTCGATCAAGAAGGACAGCCCGGCCGGCAAATATCTCCTGCGCAACAAGGTAAAGCCGGAAGACTTCAACCAGTACGGCACGCGCCGGGGCAACCACGAAATCATGATGCGCGGCACCTTCGCCAATATCCGCATCAAGAACGAACTGGCCCCGGGGACCGAGGGCGGCTGGACCCGTTATTTCGGATCGCCCGCCAAGCCCGAGGCCGCGCCCGAGGTGGCGTCGATCTATGACGCCGCGATGAAGTACCAGAAGGCGGGGGTGCCCCTGGTGGTCATCGCCGGCAAGGAATATGGCACCGGCTCGTCCCGCGACTGGGCGGCCAAGGGAACCAACCTGCTGGGCGTGAAGGCGGTGATCGCGGAAAGCTTCGAGCGCATTCACCGCTCGAACCTGGTCGGCATGGGCGTCCTGCCCCTGACCTTCCCGGAGGGCGAGACCCGCCACACCATCGGCGTCGAGGGGACGGACAGCCTGGACCTGGTCGGCTTCGC
>JAJFJE010000379.1 GCA_021774355.1 Alphaproteobacteria bacterium | reverse complement strand
GGGCGGCCGCGATCGGGCCGAGCAGGCGTTTCAGCATGGGGTCACTCCACGGCTAGGATGATGGAACTGGCCTTGACCACCGCGATGACCGGATCGCCTGCGACAAACGCCAGGTCGTCTGCACCGGTGCGGGTAATGACGGCGACCATGGTTTTGCCGCCGCCAATATTCATGACGATTTCGCTGGAGACCGGCCCGTCGATCCGCCGGGCCACGGTGCCGGGCAGCTGGTTGCGGGCCGACAGCCGGGGACCGCCCGGGGCCATGATCATGACATTGCTGGACTTGATCAGGGCGAGGGCGCCGATGCCCGGCTGCAAGCCCAGCTTGGCCGTGCTTTCGCAGGTGATCACGGCGACCATCTCGATGCCGCCGCCCAGGTCCAGAACCACCTGGTCGTTGACCGCCCCCGGGCGGATCGACGTGACGGTGCCGCGCAGGGCGTTGCGTGCCGAACTGCGCAGGGACAGGCCCCACAGCAGCGGGCGGGCGGCCGCAAGGGCCGGATCGGCCAGCTGGGCTTCCAATCGGTCCATGAAGCTGCTCAATTCCGCCGACGCCCGGTGGAACGCCGCGACCACGGCGTGACCGGCCTCGGTCAGCACCGCCCCGCCGCCCCGCCGGCCACCCGGGCGAGCCTCGACCAGGGGGCGGTCGAACAGATTGTTCAGCGCCATCACCGCGTCCCAGGCGCCCTTGTAGCTGAGTCCGACGCGCTTGGCCGCCGCCGAGATCGAGCCATGGCGGTCGATCGCCTCCAGCAGCGCGACACGCTCTGCCTCGACCCGTGGCCGCCCCGGACGCTGCAACACGAAACTGGTTTCGATCCAACCGCTCACCGGAACCCCCCGGGGATGCCCCCGTTATGTGGTGAGAATACATAACGCCAGGGGTGGGGCGCAAGCCCGTCAAGCGGCGGTATCCGGGCCGGCCATGCCCATTTCGGCAGCGCCGACGCGTCGGCGTTCCGACCACCGCCACGGCCCGGCCAAACCGGTCCATGGCGCCCAACGTAAAGAACACAGGCGCAGGCGGCGGAGAAGGTGCCGCCCGGGATCGCGGCCACCATGTCCTGCGACGGCGCGTGACTGATGGCGGTGGTCGGGGCGCCGGTCAGTGCCTTGTCTGATCCGGGCGCTGGATCAGGATGCGTTCGGCGGCGCCGGCCAGGATGGGCTCGAAGTCCCGGATCTGTTCAGGCGATGCGCCGAGGCCCGCCAGATGGGAGCCGCCAGGGCAATGCCGCGCAGATATTCCTTGGGCTGATCCTCGAACGACCCGGCGACGACAACTCATAGTGCAGCCGCGGCGCGCAAACACAGATCCGCTCCGTCCTGCGCAGCTTCGACCGCGCCGGATAACGCTCCGGCATGCCAGGAGGCATCACGATCGGAACGTAGCGGAGCTTGCATTGTAACCTGTCAAGGCTCGATGCAGCGAACGCGGTGTTAAGGAAGGTCTCTACAGCATGTCGCGACCGTTCTGTGGTCTCGTCAACCTGTTTGTAGATTTCCGACGACGCCCACAAAAGCAATACCTCGCCTCCTAACGGCTGGTCGTGTTGAGGCGCGGCCACTTTCCATGGGTTGCCCGGTAATGAACAAGGCGAATATTTTCGTCGACCAACGCGGGATCGCGCCATCGATATCCGGGATATCCAGCTTGGGCTTCATATCGAACATTTTCTATGTCGTCGAACGCCTGAGAATACCGCGCCTGCCCTTGGGACGTCATCCCGATCTTGTCGATGGCGCCCGTGGTCTTGTTAGTGAGGTAATAGACTTCGGTTATCACCACGCAGGCGGCAGCGTTGCCATGGACGCGAGCGTCGCTGCCGGTCGCCTGGACGACGGCGCGTTCGAAGCTGAAGCCTGTGCTCTCGCCGTACAGGCCTTCCCCCGCCAGGACCGAGAAGCCGGCGGAGAAAAAGCCTTCCTTGAAGTCGCCGCCCTGGATCTCGGCCACTGTGCCCTGCCGCACGCCATGGGCGAGGGCCCGCGCCGCTAGCTGCTCCGGACCCGGGAACAGGCCGTGGCCGACGCCATAGGTGGCCGCGGCGCTCACCGCCCCCACAGCCGCCCCCTTCAGGCTGCCCGTGGTAACATAGCCCGAGGCAAAGCCGCCGACCGCGGCGGCAGCCACCGGGCCGATCGCCGTCGTCGCCATGGCATCACCCGCCCCACGACATATGGCCGATGGCTCAAGGGCATCACACTTCCCCCCGTGTTGGCTCCCCCCAACCGGTTCGGCTCAACCTGACGACGCTCAAGCGCCCGCCCGCGGCCGCTCAATGCCGGGAATATGTGGCATTTCCTGGGCCAGAAACTCCACCAGCAGCCTGACGCGCGCGATGCTGGTCCGTTCCGGCGCAATGAGCATGTTCAACGGCACCGCTGGTGGCGTGTAGTCGGGCAGGATCGCCTCGAGTCGGCCATCCGCCAGCAGGTCGTCCACCAGCCAGATATGGGCGGGACCAAAGCCCCGGGCCGCTATAAAGGCTTCGCGCGCGGCGAGCCCGTGATCGACCTGGAACCGTCCGCCGAAGGGCACGGCATGCCGTGTGCCGTCCGCGCTGTCCAGCGCCAGGGATTCGCTTCCGGCAATGTTCGACATGCGGACGCCGTCATGGTCCTTGAGGTCCTCGGGCATCGTCGGCCGGCCGCGCCGCGCCAAATAGTCGGGAGAAGCGACGAGGACGCGCCGGCTTTGGCCGATCGCCCGCAGCTTCATGGAACTGTCGGCAAGCGGCCCAAGGCGCAGGGCGATGTCAACGCCTTCGCGGACGAGATCAACACGCTCGTCTGTCAGGCTGAGATCGACCGCAATGTCGGGATGGCGGTCCTGGAAGGCAAAGATCAGTCGGCAGACGTGGCGCAGGCCTAGCGCCGCCGTGCAGGAGACATGAACCGTGCCGGCGGAGGCGCCCCGCGCGCTCCGCGCCTCGTCGGTCGCCTGTTCCACCAGGCGCAGGATTTGGACAACATTGGCATAGTAGCGGCCGCCTTCCTCGGTGAGCGCGACGCGGCGGGTCGTGCGGCTCAACAGCGCCACGCCCAAGGCTTCCTCAAGCTCGCGCAGGTGCCGCGTGACACTCGACTGGCCGACGTTCAGTTCGCGCGCCACAGCCGACAGGTTCCCACGCTCGGCGACACGGACAAAGGTGCGGATGCGTTCGAGCGTGATATCCGATCTATCCATTATTCGGCATTATCCTATCAATTTCCGCTATATATTGCATTAGCGAGGCACCGCCTAGCCTGGCGTGACACTGTTTCCAACAAGCAGGTGCTCGCCATGAATGTGCTCATCGTCTTCGCTCACCCCGAACCGAAATCCCTTTCGGCTTCGCTGCGTGAGGTCGCGATCCACGAACTGGAGGCCGCCGGCCATACGGTTCGGGTTTCCGACCTCTATGCCATGCGGTGGAAGTCCGAGGTCGACCGCGCGGACTTCCCTTCTTTGACGCCCGACGAACGGCTGATCGCTGTCGCGGCGTCCAAGCACGCCTTCGACAGCGACACCCTGACAGATGATGTCAAGGCGGAGATCGAGAAGCTTCTCTGGGCCGATACCCTGGTCCTGCAGTTTCCGCTCTGGTGGTTCGCCATGCCCGCCATCCTGAAAGGCTGGGTCGATCGCGTGTTCGCCTACGGCTTCGCCTATGGCGTTGGCGAGCATAGCGACAAGCGTTGGGGTGATCGCTATGGCGAAGGAACCTTGGCCGGCAAACGTGCCATGCTGATCGTGGCCGCCGGCGGCTGGGAGGAACATTATTCGCCGCGCGGCATCAACGGCCCCATCGACGACCTGCTGTTTCCGATCAACCACGGGATTCTCTATTATCCAGGCTATGATGTGCTGCCGCCCTTCGTGACCTACAGTACCGATCGTCTCAACGAGACGCGCTTCGAAGCTGCCGCTGAAAGTCTGCGCGACCGGATGCGATCAATTGAAACAACGCGCCCCATTTCATACCGCCGTCAAAATGGCGGGGATTATCACATCCCGACGATGCAACTCCGGACGGGGTTGGGCGCCCCGAAGGCATCGGGTCTTGCACTTCATATAAAAGATGCTGCCGCATCCAGTTAGCACGCTCGGTGCGGCCGACCCTTCCTGTCACGTCGTGTTGTGACGTCCCCCGTCTTCTTCCTCCGTTTTGGGGGCGCGTTCCGCGGCGCTGTGACGATCCTTGGGGCAGGAGCGAGCGGTGAAGAAGAACCGGTTTACCGAGGACCAGATCGGCGACGCGCTCCAGCAAGCGCAGGCCGGTGTTTCGGCGGCGGATGTGATCCGCCGGATGGGTGTTTCGGAGCAGACATTTTACCGCCGGACGAAGCTGTATGGCGGCGTGGGCGAATTGCGAAGGCCGAAGCAGCTCGCGGCGGAACCCGGCGGAACGTCACCGACCAAGCGGTGGAACGACGGGGTGTCGCGGCTGGATCGGTGGGCCTGACCGTCAGCCCTCCCGGGCGATCAGGGTACCGGCGCCGTGTTCGGTGAAGACTTCCAGGAGCAGGGCGTGGGGGGTGCGGCCGTCCAGGATCACCGCGGCCTCGACCCCGGCTTCGACCGCATCGAGGCAGGTTTCGATCTTGGGGATCATGCCGCCATGGATGGTGCCGTCGGCGATCAGGGCGCGGGCCTGGGCGGCGGTCATCTTGTCGATCAGCCGGCCGTCGCCGTCGAGCACGCCGGCGACGTCGGTCAGCAGCAGCAGGCGGCTGGCCCGCATGGCCCCGGCGATCGCCCCGGCGGCCGTGTCGGCATTGATATTATAGGTGCCGCCATCGTCGCCGATGCCGATCGGCGCCACCACCGGAATGAAGTCCGAACGTTCGAAGAGATAAAGCACCCGGGGATCGACCGCGGTCGGTTCGCCGACAAAGCCGAGGTCGAGCACCTTCTCGATATTCGAATCCGGGTCGCGCCGGGTCCGCTGCAGCCGCCTGGCGTGGATCAGCGGGCCATCCTTGCCCGAGATGCCGATGGCGTTGCCCCCGGCGGCGTTGATGGCGCCGACGATCTGCTTGTTGATCGAGCCGGCAAGGACCATCTCGACGACCTCGACGGCCGCCTGGTCGGTGACCCGCAGGCCGTCGACGAAGCTCGACTTGATCGCCAGGCGATCGAGCATGCGGCCGATCTGCGGCCCGCCGCCATGGACCACAACCGGGTTGATGCCGACCTGCTTCAACAGCACGATATCGTGGGCAAAGGCTTCGGCCGCCTGATTATCGCCCATGGCATGGCCGCCATATTTGATCACGAAGCTGCGATCGGCATAGCGCCGCATATAGGGCAGCGCCTCGATCAGGGTCTGGGCGGTGTGCAGCCAACGGGTTCTGAGCTTGAGGTCGGCCGGGGTGCGCTCGAGAGGGTCGGGCTTGTCGGACATCACCGCTCCTGTTCTGACTGGCCTCGCTTAACCCATGCTGGGCGGCTTGCCAAGACCGGCCAGCAGGGCCCGCACATGTTCGATGCCGGTCCCTGATTCGGCCGAGGTCACCAGGATCTCCGGGTGGGCCGCCACATGGGGCCGCAGCGCCTGGGCGAGACTGTCCTGGGCCGCGGCCTGCTCCGCCGGGCTCAGCTTGTCGGTCTTGGTCAGCACCGCCTGGTAGGACACCGCGGCCTGGTCGAGCAGGGACATGGCGGCATGGTCGGGGGCCTTGGCACCGTGGCGGGAATCGATCAGCAGCAGCACCCGGCGCAGATTGGGCCGGCCGGCCAGGAAGCGGTCGGTCAAGGCCACCCAGTCCGCCACCTTGTCCTTCGATACCTTGGCAAAGCCGTAACCCGGCAGGTCCACCAGGCGCAAGCCCCGGCCCAGGTCGAAGAAATTGATCTGCTGGGTCCGCCCCGGGGTCTTGGACACCCGGGCCAGGGTGGTGCGGCCGGTCAGGGCATTGATCAGCGAGGACTTGCCGACATTGGAGCGGCCGGCAAACGCGATCTCGGGGAGGTCCGGCGGCGGCAACTGGTCGAGGCTGGTCGCGCCCCAGACGAAGTCGCACGGGCCGGCAAACAGCAGCCGGCCCCGCTCCAGGGCCGCGGCGGCGGCTTTCGCCTCCTCGGTCAGGACTTCACCTTGACGGTCTCGAGGTGGGTGCGCCGCATGATCAGCCATTGCTGGCCGATCGACAGCAAATTGTTCCAGGTCCAGTAGATCACCAGCCCGGCGGGGAAGCTCGCCAGCATGAAGGTGAAGACGATCGGCATCAGCATGAACACCCGCGCCTGGATCGGGTCCGGCGGCGCCGGATTCAGCTTCTGCTGGGCCCACATGGTCACGCCCATGATCAGCGGCCAGGCGCCCATCGCCAGCATGTGCGGCGGCTCCCAGGGGATCAGCCCGAACAGGTTGAGGATATGGGTCGGATCGGGCGCCGACAGGTCGTGGATCCAGCCGACAAACGGGGCATGGCGCATCTCGATGGTGATCGACAGCACCTTGTAGAGCGAGAAGAACACCGGGATCTGGATCAGAATCGGCACGCAGCCGGCCAGCGGGTTGATCTTCTCGCGCTTGTACAGCTCCATCAGTTCCTGCTGCATGCGCGCCTTGTCGTCGCCATAGCGCTCCTTCAGCTCCTGCATCTTGGGCTGGACCAGCTTCATCTTGCTCATCGAGCGGTAGGATTTATTGGCCAGCGGGAAGAACAGGATCTTGATGATCATGGTCAGCAACAAGATGGCGACGCCGAAATTGCCGATCAGCTTGTAGAAGAAATCGATGACGAAAAAGATCGGCTTGGCCAGGAACGAGAACCAGCCGAAATCGACCGCCAGGTCGAAGCGCTCGATGCCCAGTTTGTCGCGATAATCGTCGACCAACTGCACCACCTTGGCGCCCGCGAAGATCCGGTGGGTGACGGTCAGGGCGTCGCCCGGGGCGACATTCGCCTGCTGGCCCAGATAATCGACCTTGTACTGGTCCCGCTCGGCCGGCTTGGCGTAGCGGAAATTCACCGTTACCGTTGCGCCCTGGTCGGGAATGATGGCGGTCAGCCAATATTTGTCGGTAATGCCGAACCAGCCGCCCCTGGTGGTCGATTCCGGCACCGGGTCGCTG
>JAJFJE010000378.1 GCA_021774355.1 Alphaproteobacteria bacterium | reverse complement strand
GCCATGGCCTATGGCATCGACCACACCCGCTATCACGAGAACAAGCGGGCGGTGGCCGAGAAATATATGGGGCCGCTGATCAAGACCACCATGACCCGCTGCATCCATTGCACCCGCTGCATCCGCTTCGCCGCGGAGGTGGCCGGGGTCGAGGAGATCGGCGCCATCGGCCGGGGCGAGCATATGGAGATCACCACCTATCTCGAGCAGGCCGTGTCGTCGGACCTGTCGGGTAACGTGATCGATCTTTGCCCGGTCGGGGCCCTGACCTCCAAGCCCTATGCCTTCATGGCCCGGCCGTGGGAACTGAAGAAGACCGATTCGATTGATGTGCAGGATGCCCTGGGCTCGGCCATCCGGGTCGATTCGCGCGGTGCCGAAGTGCTGCGCGTGCTGCCGCGGATCAATGACGCGGTGAACGAGGAGTGGCTGTCGGACAAGTCGCGCTTCGCCGTGGACGGGCTGAAGCGCCGCCGCCTGGACCGGCCCTGGGTGCGCCGCAACGGCAAGCTCCAGCCGGCCAGCTGGAACGAGGCTTTCCAGGCCATTACCGACCGCATCCATGGCCTGCCGGGGGACCGCATTGCCGCGGTGGCCGGCGACCTGGCGCCGGTCGAGGCGGTCAAGGCCCTGAAGGACCTGATGGACGCCCTGGGCTCGCCTCATCTGGATTGCCGCCAGGATGGTGCCCGGATCGACGCCGCTGTGCGCACGTCCTATCTGTTCAATCCGGGCCTTGCCGGGGTCGAGGACGCCGACGCGATTCTTCTGGTCGGCACCAATCCGCGGCGCGAAGCGGCCGTGTTGAACGCCCGGATCCGCAAGCGCTGGCTGACCGGCAAGTGCAAGATCGCCGCGATCGGCGCCCATGCGGACCTGACCTATGGCGTGGAATGGCTGGGCGAGGGGCCGGCGACCCTCGACGGGCTGCTCGACGGCAGCCTGCCCTTTGCCGAGGTGCTGCGCGCGGCCCAGCGCCCGATTGTCATCGTCGGCGCTTCGGCCCTCGCCCGGGACGACGGCGCGGCGGTGGCCGGCCAGCTCTCGACCTTGTGCGAAGCGCTGGGCGTGGTCCGCCCGGACTGGAACGGCTTTGCCATGTTGCACGCCGCCGCCGCCCGGGTCGGTGCCCTCGATCTCGGCTTCGTGCCGGGTGCGGAGGGGCGTGACCTGGCAGGCATTCTCGAAGGCGCTGCCAGCGGCGCGATCGAGGCGGTCTACCTGCTCGGCGCCGACGAGATTGATACGTCGCGTCTCGGGCAGGCCTTCGTGATCTATCAGGGCAGCCATGGCGATGCCGGCGCCCACCGGGCCGACGTCATTCTGCCCGGCGCCGCCTATACCGAGGAGAATGGGACCTTCGTGAATACCGAGGGACGGGTGCAGCGGAGCTGGCGGGCGATCTTTCCGCCGGGCGACGCGCGCGAGAACTGGGCCATTCTGCGGGCGCTTTCCGGCGCCCTGGGCCGGACGCTGCCCTACGACACCATGGCGGCCCTGCGTCAGGCCATGATCGCCCAGGTGCCCCATCTCGGGGCCCTGGACCGGGTCACCCCCGGCGCCTGGAGCGCCTTCGGCGCCATGGCGCCGGTGGCGCAGACACCGTTTCCGCAGGCGGTCCCGGATTTCTACCTGACCAATCCGGTTGCCCGGGCCTCCGAAACCATGGCCGAGTGCTCGGCCCTCCATATCCAGGACGCGGCGGAGGCGACGGGGACCCATGGTTGACGCCAGCCCCATGACCGGCACCGAGATGATGGTCGAACTGGCCCTGATCGTCGCCAAGATCCTGGCCATCGTGGTGCCGCTGCTGATCGCCGTCGCCTATGCGACCCTGCTCGACCGCAAGGTCTGGGCGATGATGCAGCTTCGCCGTGGCCCCAACGTGGTCGGCATTTTCGGCCTGTTGCAGCCCTTCGCCGATGGGCTGAAGCTCCTGACCAAGGAAACCATCATCCCCGCGGGGGCCAATAAGGGCGTGTTCCTGCTGGCGCCGGTCCTGACCTTCACCCTGGCCATGATCGCCTGGGCGGTGATCCCCTTCGGCGACGGCCTGGTGCTGGCCGACATCAATGTCGGCGTCCTGTACCTGTTCGCCATTTCGTCGCTGGGCGTCTATGGAATCATCATGGGCGGCTGGGCGTCGAATTCCCGCTATCCCTTCCTGGGCGGCCTGCGTTCGGCGGCCCAGATGGTGTCCTACGAAGTCTCGATCGGCTTCGTCATCATCACCGTGCTGCTCTGCGTCGGCTCGCTGAACCTCAACGACGTGGTCAAGGCGCAGGAACATGTGTGGTTCGCCATTCCGCTGTTCCCCATGTTTGTCGTCTTCTTCATCTCGGCCCTGGCCGAAACCAACCGCCCGCCCTTCGATCTGCCCGAAGCGGAGTCGGAACTGGTGGCCGGCTACCAGATCGAATATTCGTCGATGTCCTTCGCCCTGTTCATGCTCGGCGAATACGCCAACATGATCCTGATGTCGGCGATGACCGCCATCCTGTTCCTGGGGGGCTGGCAGCCGATCTCGATCTTCGGGCTGCTCGACTGGATCCCGGGGCCGATCTGGTTCCTGGGCAAGATCTTCGCCGTGCTGTTCGTCATGTGCTGGGTGAAAGCGACGGTGCCGCGCTATCGCTACGACCAGCTGATGCGCCTGGGCTGGAAGGTCTTCCTGCCGCTGTCCCTGTTCTGGGTGGTGCTGACCGCCGGCGTCCTGGTCGGCTTCGGCTGGCTGCCGGTCAAGGGCTGAGGAGAACCGACATGTCCTTTCTCGATCGCACCGCGCGCGCGTTCCTTCTGGGCGAACTGGTCCGCGGCATGGCGCTGACCCTGCGCTATTCCTTCAAGCCCAAGGCGACGATCAACTACCCTTACGAAAAGGGTCGGCTGAGCCCTCGTTTCCGGGGCGAGCACGTGCTCCGCCGCTATCCCAACGGCGAGGAGCGCTGCATTGCCTGCAAGCTGTGCGAGGCGATCTGCCCGGCCCAGGCCATCACCATCGAGGCCGAACCGCGGGACGATGGCAGCCGGCGGACCACCCGCTACGACATCGACATGACCAAGTGCATCTATTGCGGCTTCTGCCAGGAAGCCTGTCCGGTCGACGCCATCGTCGAGGGGCCGAATTTCGAATTCGCCACCGAAACCCGCGAGGAGCTGATGTACGACAAGGCCAAGCTCTTGGCCAATGGCGACCGTTGGGAACGCGAGATCGCGGCGAACCTCGCCGCCGACGCACCCTATCGCTGAGGGCCGGCCCGTGAACCTCGAAGTCCTCGTCTTCTACCTGTTCGCCAGCATCACCGTGGCCGCGGCCGTGATGGTCATTTCGGCCCGCAACCCGGTCCATTCGGTGCTGTTCCTGATCCTGGCCTTTTTCAACGCCGCCGGGCTGTTCCTGCTGTGCGGCGCCGAGTTCCTGGCGATGATCCTGGTCATCGTCTATGTCGGCGCGGTGGCCGTGCTGTTCCTCTTCGTGGTGATGATGCTCGACATCAATTTTGCCGAGCTGCGCCAGGGCTTCCTGCAATATCTGCCGATCGGCGGGCTGATCGGGGTGATCCTGCTGGTCGAGCTGGCCCTGGTTCTGGGGTCGTGGACGATCCTGCCCAGTGCCGGCGGTGTCGCGGCGGCCCAGACCCCGGCGATCGGCGACATCACCAACACCGACGCTCTGGGGCGGATTCTCTATACCCATTATCTGCTGCCGTTCCAGCTGGCGGGCATGATCCTCCTGGTGGCCATGGTCGGGGCCATCGTGCTGACCTTGCGCGCCCGGCCGGGCGTCCGCCGGCAGTCGATCTCGGCGCAGAACGCCCGCACCAAGGAACTGGCGGCAGAGCTGAAAAAAGTGTCGTCGGGGCAGGGGGTGTGACATGACCATCGGGCTGGGCCACTACCTGACCGTGGCGGCGATCCTGTTCACCCTCGGGATTTTCGGCATTTTTCTGAACCGCAAGAACGTCATCATCATCCTGATGTCGATCGAGTTGATGCTGCTTGCGGTCAACCTCAACCTGGTGGCCTTTTCGGCCGCACTGGGCGATCTGGCGGGGCAGGTGTTCGCCCTGTTGATCCTGACCGTCGCCGCCGGCGAGGCCGCCATCGGCCTGGCCATCCTGGTCGTCTATATCCGCAACCGCGGCACCATTGCGGTTGAGGACATCAATCTGATGAAGGGCTGATCGCGTCATGGTCGCCGCACTTGTTCTCATGCCGCTGCTGGGCGCGCTGGCGGCCGGGTTCTTCGGCCGCCTGCTGGGCGATCGGGGCGCGCAGATCGTCACGTCGGGCCTGCTGGTCGCCTCGGCCGTCCTGTCCTGGATCGTCTTCTTCGACGTGGCTTTGGGGCATCAGGCCGCCTACAAGGTCCAGCTCGCCACCTGGATGTCGTCGGGCGCGCTGCAAGTCGACTGGGCCCTGCGGGTCGATGCCCTGACCGCGGTCATGCTGGTGGTGGTCAACACCGTCTCGGCCCTGGTGCACATCTATTCCGTCGGCTACATGGCGGAAGACCCCCATGTGCCGCGCTTCCAGGCCTATCTCTCCCTGTTTACCTTCGCCATGCTGATGCTGGTGACGGCGGATAATCTGGTCCAGACCTTCTTCGGCTGGGAAGGGGTGGGGCTCGCCTCCTATCTGCTGATCGGCTTCTGGTACAAGAAGCCATCGGCCAATGCCGCCGCGATCAAGGCCTTCGTGGTCAACCGGGTGGGCGATTTCGGCTTTGCCATCGGCATTTTTGCGATCTTTTTCGTGTTCGGCAGCGTCTCCTACGACACCATCTTCGCCGCCGCTCCGGCCGTGGCCGGCAAGACCTTCAACTTTCTCGGTTATGACCTCGACATCATGACCACCATCTGCCTGCTGCTGTTCATCGGCTGCTGCGGCAAGTCGGCCCAGCTTGGGCTGCACACCTGGTTGCCCGACGCCATGGAGGGCCCGACCCCGGTCTCGGCCCTGATCCATGCCGCGACCATGGTCACCGCCGGGGTGTTTCTGGTCGCCCGCTGCTCGCCCTTGTTCGAGCTGGCGCCGGTGGCCCTGCAGGTGGTCACCGTGGTCGGCGCCTCGACGGCCTTCTTCGCGGCCACGGTCGGCCTGGTGCAGACCGATATCAAGCGGGTGATCGCCTATTCGACGTGCAGCCAGCTCGGCTACATGTTCTTCGCCGCCGGGGTCGGTGCCTACGAGGCCTCGATCTTCCACCTCTTCACCCATGCCTTTTTCAAGGCCCTGCTGTTCCTCGGCGCCGGCTCGGTGATCCATGCCATGCATCACGAGCAGGACATGCGCCACATGGGCGGCCTGTGGCGGCACATCAAGTTCACCTATGCCGTGATGTGGATCGGCTCTCTGGCGCTGGCCGGTATCCCGCTGTTCGCCGGCTATTTCTCCAAGGACACCATCCTCGAAGTTGCCTATGCCGCCCATAGCGGGCCCGGAACCTATGCCTTCTGGCTGGGCAGCGCCGCGGCGGCCATGACGGCCTTCTATTCCTGGCGGCTGCTGTTCATGACCTTCCACGGCAAGGCCCGCTGGGCCGGCCATGGCCATGACGACCACGGCCACGCCCACACGCCCCATGAGAGTCCGTTGACCATGACGGTTCCGCTGGCCCTGCTGGCGCTCGGCGCGGCCCTCGCCGGGATGATCTTCTACGATAATTTCGTCGGCAATCTGCGCGAGGTGTTCTGGGCCGGTTCGATCCATGTCGCCGCGGGCAATCATGTCCTCGAGGAAGCCCATCACGTGCCGGAATGGGCCAAGCTGCTGCCCCTGGTGCTCAGCCTGGGCGGCATATTGGTCGCCTTCTGGTTCTACATCCTGCGGCCGCGCCTGCCGGTTGCCCTGGCCGAGACCAACCCGTTGCTCTACCGCTTCCTGCTGAACAAGTGGTATTTCGACGAGCTTTACGACTTCATCTTCGTGCGCCCCGCATTCGCGCTCGGCCGCCTGTTCTGGAAGGGCGGCGACGGCCGGGTGATCGACGGCCTGGGGCCTGACGGCGTCTCCGCCCGGGTGCTCGACCTGGCCCGGCGGGCGGCGCGGCTGCAAACCGGCTATGTCTATCATTACGCCTTCGCCATGCTGATCGGCGTGGCGGCCCTGGTTACCTGGTACGTCTATCGGATTGGCGTCACGTCATGATCGCGGATCTCGCTTTGGGCTGGCCGATTCTGTCGGTCATCACCTTCCTGCCGCTGGTCGGCGCTGCCCTGGTCCTGATGGTGCGGGGCGAGGGGCCGGCAGTCGACCGCAATATCCGGGCGATCGCCCTGATGACCACCCTGCTCACCTTCGTGATCAGCCTGGTGCTGTGGGCCGGCTTCAACCCGGCAACGGCGGACTTCCAGTTCGTCGAAAAGGCGCCCTGGATCGGCGATGCGATCACCTACCACATGGGGATCGACGGCATCTCCATCCTGTTCGTGATCCTGACGACCTTCCTGATGCCCCTGTGCATCCTGGCCTCGGACGTCATCACCAACCGGCTGCGGGAATACATGGTCGCCTTCCTGGTGCTCGAGACGCTGATGATCGGCGTCTTCTGCGCCCTCGACCTGGTGCTGTTCTATCTGTTCTTCGAGGCCGGCCTGATCCCGATGTTCCTGATCATCGGGGTATGGGGCGGCAAGCGGCGCATCTATGCCAGTTTCAAGTTCTTCCTCTACACCCTGCTCGGCTCGGTGCTGATGCTCCTGGCGGTCATCGCGGTCTATCTCCAGGCCGGGACCACCGACGTTCCGACCCTGCAGCAGTTCCCCTTCACGGTCGAAGCGCAATATTGGCTGTGGCTGGCCTTCTTCGCCTCCTTCGCGGTCAAGGTGCCGATGTGGCCGGTCCATACCTGGCTGCCCGACGCCCATGTCGAGGCGCCGACCGCCGGCTCGGTCATCCTGGCCGGGGTGCTCCTGAAGATGGGCGGCTACGGCTTCCTGCGCTATTCCATCCCGATGTTCCCTGACGCCTCGATCTTCTTCGCGCCGCTGATCTTTGGCCTGTCTGTGGTGGCGATCATCTACACCTCGGTGGTCGCCCTGGTGCAGGAGGACATGAAGAAGCTGATCGCCTATTCGTCGGTGGCCCATATGGGCTTCATCACGATCGGGGCATTCACCCTTACGGCCCAGGGGATCCAGGGCTCGATCCTGCAGATGATCAGCCACGGCATCGTTTCGGGTGCCCTGTTCCTGTGCGTCGGCGTGGTCTACGACCGGATGCACACGCGCGAGATCGCCCGGTACGGCGGCCTGGTCAACCGCATGCCGGCCTATGCCTTCGTCTTCATGGTCTTCACCATGGCGACCATCGGCCTGCCCGGGACCTCGGGCTTCGTCGGTGAATTCACCATCCTGATCGGGGCCTACCAGGTGAACACGGTGGTGGCGGCGCTGGCGACGACGGGTGTCATTCTGGGCGCGACCTATTCCCTGCTGCTCTATCGCCGGGTGGTGCTCGGCGATCTGACGCACAAGGATCTGATGGCGATCGGCGACTTGAACTGGCGGGAACGGCTCACGTTCCTGCCGCTGATTGTCGCGGTCATCTGGATCGGCTTCTTCCCGGTCCACCTGACCGGCTCGATCGACGCCTCGGTCGACCATCTGATCGCCCAGGTGCAGGCAAAACGAGCCGCGCCGATCCCGGTTCCGGCCATGGCCGAACCGGTTCCGGCTGCCGGCGAAGGAGCATCCCAGCCATGACCGCCGCCCTGTCGAACGATCTGGTTCTGGCTATTCCGGAACTCATCCTCGCCATCGGCGCCATGGCCCTGCTGCTGCTCGGTGCCTTCCGCGGCGAGGGCGCGGCCGGCCTGGTCAACTGGGCGGCGGTCGGCGTTCTGGCGCTGGCGGCCTGGGCGACTCTCGCCGGCACCGGCGAGGCCCCCCGCCTGGCCTTTTCCCGGCTCTTCGTGGTCGACGATTTTGCCCGCTTCATGAAGCTCCTGGTGCTGCTCGGCGCCGCCTTGACCCTGCCCATGGCGCGCAGCTTCATGGCCCGCGCCGGGGCCGAACGCTTCGAGTTCGGCGTGCTGGTACTGCTGGCGACCCTGGGCATGCTGGTGATGATCTCGGCCAACGACCTGATCACCCTCTATGTCGGGCTGGAACTGCAGTCCCTGGCGCTTTATGTCCTGGCGGCCTTCCTGCGCGACGATGCCAAGTCGACCGAGGCGGGGCTCAAATATTTCGTCCTCGGGGCGCTCTCCTCGGGCATGCTGCTCTATGGTGCCTCGCTGATCTACGGCTTCTCCGGCACCACCAATTTCGTCGACCTGGCCGCGACCCTGGGCCATGGCGACGGTACCGGGCCGGCTATCGGTGTTGTGGTCGGGATCGTCTTCCTGTCGGCCGGCCTGGCCTTCAAGGTTTCGGCCGTGCCCTTCCATATGTGGACCCCGGACGTCTATGAAGGGGCGCCGACCCCGGTCACGGCCTTTTTCGCGGCCGCCCCCAAGGTCGCGGCAATGGCCTTGTTCGTGCGGACCATGATCAGCCCGCTGGGCGATCTCGCGCCCCAATGGCAGCAGATCATCGTCTTCATGGCGGTCGCCTCCATGCTGCTCGGCGCCTTTGCCGCGATCGGCCAGTCCAATCTGAAACGCCTGCTGGCCTATAGCTCGATCGGCCATGTCGGCTATGCCCTGGTCGGCCTGGCCGCCGGCGGCCTTCAGGGCGTGCGCGGCGTGCTGGTCTATATGGCGATCTATATGGTGATGACCCTGGGCAGCTTCGGCTGCCTGCTGGCGATGCGCCGCGGCGGCCAGATGGTCGAGCGGGTCGATGAACTGGGCGGCCTGTCGCGGACCAATCCCATGCTCGCCTTCGTCCTGGCGGCGCTGATGTTCAGCCTGGCCGGGATTCCGCCGCTGGCCGGGTTCTTTGCCAAATATTTCGTCTTCGTCGCGGCGATCGACGCCGGACTGGTGGTGCTGTCGGTGATCGGCATGCTGGCCAGCGTGGTCAGCGGCTTTTACTACCTCCGCGTCGTCAAGGTGATGTATTTCGACGATGCGGTGGGCCCCCTGGACCGCCCGATCCCCCTGCCGGTGCGCCTGGTCGTGACCGCTTCGGGGCTGCTGACCGTGCTCTATTTCATCGTTCCTGCACCCTTGCTGGTGAGCGCCGAGGCGGCGGCCAAGTCATTGATGCCCTGAGCGTGACCAGCGACCCGTCGCCGATACAAGGACTGCTTGCCGGCTGGACCGTTCTGCGCTTCGACGCGCTCGATTCGACCAATGACGAGGCCCGGCGCCAGGCCAATGCCGGTGTGCCGGGCGGGCTGGTGGTGGTGGCCCGCAGCCAGACCGCAGGGCGCGGCCGGCGCGGGCGAAGCTGGGTGTCCGGCCCGGGCAATCTGGCCACCAGCATCATGCTGCGCCCCGCCGTCACGCCGGCCCGGGCTGCCGAACTGTCCTTTGTCGCGGCGCTGGCCCTGCACGAGGCGCTGCTTGACCGGTACCCGGAGGCCCGCGGAAGGCTGACGGTCAAATGGCCGAACGACCTGCTGCTGGACGGGGCAAAGCTTGCCGGAATCCTGATCGAGGCGTCGAACCGTGCCGATGGCACCGTCGACCACCTGGTCATCGGCTTCGGGGTCAATCTGCTGCACCACCCGGACGATACCCCCTATCCCGCCACCTCCATCGCGGCCGGCCTGGGCCATCCCGCCGATCCAGAGGGCCTGCTCACGGCGCTGGTGGGGCGCCTACAGGCGACCCTGGCCGCCTGGGAGGTGGCGGGCTTTGCCCCGGTCCGCGCGGCCTGGCTTGCCCTTGCCGGCGGCCTCGACCGACCGGTGCGGGTGCATCAGGGCGACACCGTTCTGGACGGTCTTTTCCGCGGCATCGACGCCGCCGGCGCCCTGCTGCTGGAACAGCCGGGCGGGACAGTTATGCGGGTCGCCGCCGGCGATGTTTTTCCGGCGAGGAGTATTTGATGACCGACGGCCTGCCGATTTTCGACCGCCGTCCCCGTGCCGACGAATTGCTGTTCCTGCCCCTGGGCGGCAGCGGCGAAATCGGCATGAACCTCAATCTCTACGGCCATGCCGGAAAATGGCTGATGGTCGATCTGGGCATGACCTTTGCCGACGAGCGGCTGCCCGGGATCGATCTGGTGCTGCCCGACCCGACCTTCATCGAGGCTCATCGCGAGGATCTGGTCGGCCTGGTCCTGACCCATGCCCACGAGGACCATATCGGCGCCGTGCCCTATCTTTGGCCGCGCCTGCGCTGCCCGATCTATGCCACGCCCTTCACCGCTGCCCTGGTCCGCCGCAAGTTCCAGGAGGCGGGCATTGACGACGTGCCGATGCACATCCTGCCGATGAACGGTCGGGTCGAATTGCCGCCCTTTGCCTGCGAGCTGGTCACCCTGACCCATTCCATTCCCGAACCCAATGCGGTGGCCATTACCACCGGCCTGGGCACCGTCCTGCATACCGGCGACTGGAAGATCGATCCCGATCCCCTGATCGGCGCGGCGACCGACCATGCCAAGCTGGACGCCTTGGGAACGGCCGGCGTCCTGGCGATGATCTGCGATTCGACCAATGTCTTCTCGCCCGGCCATTCCGGGTCGGAGGCCGAGGTGCGGGCCAGCCTGATCGACCTGGTCAAGGGCCTGAAAGGCCGGGTGGCGGTCACCGGCTTTGCCTCCAACGTCGCGCGCATCGCGTCGGTGGGCGAGGCCGCCCGGGCCGCCGGCCGTCATCTGGTCCTGGTCGGGCGGTCCATGCTGCGGGTGGTCGAGGCCGCCAAGGAAACCGGTTATCTGACCGACCTGCCGCCGACCCTGAGCGATGACGAGGCCGGTTACCTGCCGGCCGACAAGGTGCTTTATCTGTGTACCGGCAGCCAGGGCGAGCCGCGGGGGGCAATGGCGCGGATTGCCCGCGGCGAACATCGCCACGTCGTTCTGGGCCGGGGCGACACCGCGATCTTCTCGTCCAAGATCATCCCCGGCAACGAGATTTCCCTGGGCGCGCTGCATAACGCCCTGGTGCTCTCCGGGGTCGAGGTGATTACCGAAAAAACCCATCATGTCCATGTCTCCGGGCACCCCAATCGGGACGAGCTGGCCGCCATGTATGGCTGGGTCCGGCCCCAGATCGCCGTTCCCGTCCATGGCGAGGCGCGCCATCTGGCGGAACATGCCGCATTTGCCCGCGGCATCCAGATCCGCCACGCCCCGATCATCCGCAACGGTGCCGTCCTGCGCCTGAGCGGCGAGGCCCCCCAGATCATTGGCGAGGTTCCGACAGGCCGCCTGGCGGTCGACGGCGACCTGCTGGTGCCGGTCGAAGACCCGGCGATCGCGATCCGGCGCAAGATCGCCTTCGCCGGCCATGTGGTGGTCACCCTGGTGGTCGACGGTCGCGGCCGGCTGGCGGCGGAACCCTCGGTGCTGACCAGCGGCCTGAGTGCTGCCGAAGATGAAGACCTGGACGGTGAAATCGCCGAGGCGGTGGCCGCCGCCATCGGCCGCGGTGCCGCGCCGGCCGACCTCGACCGGGTCGAGGATGTGGCCCGCCAGGCGGCCCGTCGGGCCTGCCAGCGGATCACCGGCCGCAAGCCGGTGACCGACGTGCAGATCATCGCCCTGCGACGGTAAGCATTCCGCCCGATCCCGGTCGCCGGCGCGGCCGGTTCGCGTCGAGGACCACGCCCAATTTGCCGCCTTGCAGCGAGGGCAGGGGGCTCCTAGTTTGACGGCAGCGAACCGGAGGTGAAGCAATGATCGGACGGCTCAACCACATCGCCATCGCGGTGCCGGATCTGACGGCGGCGACGGCGCTTTATCGGGATACGCTGGGGGCCAAGGTGTCGGCGCCGATAGCCCAGCCGGAACACGGGGTCACCGTGGTCTTTGTCGAGCTGTCCAATACCAAGGTCGAACTGCTTCATCCCCTGGGCGACAAGTCGCCCATCGCCGGCTTTCTCGAACGCAACCCGGCGGGTGGCATCCACCACGTGTGCTACGAGGTCGCCGATATTCTGGCGGCGCGCGACAAGCTGAGGGCGGACGGGGCCCGGGTGCTGGGCGATGGCGAGCCGAAGATCGGTGCCCATGGCCTGCCGGTGCTGTTCCTCCATCCCAAGGATTTCTACGGTACCCTGGTCGAGATCGAACAGACCGCGGCGGCCGCGGCCTGATGGCCGGTCCAAAAAGGGCAGCGAGATGAGCGCGGTCGGAGCCGTCGTCTTCTACATCATCACCTGGTGGCTGGTGTTTTTCGTGGTTCTGCCCATCGGCATACGCAGCCACGAGGAAGCCGGTATCGACCGGCCTTCGGGCACGCCGACCGGCGTGCCCTACCGGCCGCGCCTGTGGACCAAGGTTCTGATCACCAGCGGCGTCACCGCGCTGCTGCTGGCGCTTGCCTATTTCGTGGTCAGTCTCGGCGTCATCGATTTCCGCGGCTATTTCGATACGATCAGCGTCGATAATTGAAGGCGCAGGTTGTTGCTGCAGTGCAACACCGGGGGCAATCCTGCGACGGCGGGTCGCGGCGGACCCTGACGAGGTTCGCCAGATCAGGCCTAACCCGTTGATTTTGCAATAAAAAAAGACAAGGCCGCAACGACCTTGTCTTTTTTTCCAGTTACGATGCGCGCTTGTTTTTTTTGCGCTGCACCAATACCATCAGGATGCTTGGTTCTTTTGCCGAGCATTCTGCCTGATGGCGTTCCCTCCCTAGACTTGGGTCGTGACCTTTGGTCGCGGCCCCTTTTTTGTGTGCAGCGAACTTACCGGGAAGGTGCATGGGAGTCACGCGCTAATTACATAGCCTGCCACCTTTTCCATCACCCTGCCCGATAACACGGCTGTTCCTGTGCCCATGGATGGCGACGATTGCGCCCCGGTCGGGATTTGCCTACCTTCGCCGCCTGTTCCGGCCCGATCTTCAGGCAGATGTCATGCGCCTTTCCCGCTATCTCTTGCCCCTTCTTCGCGAAAATCCGGCCGAGGCGCAGATCGTCTCGCACCGCCTCATGCTGCGGGCCGGGCTGGTCCGCCAGACCGCGGCGGGGATCTATAGCTGGCTGCCGCTGGGCCTGCGGGTGCTGCGCCGGATCGAGCAGATCGTCCGCGAGGAGCAGGACCGGGCAGGGGCCCTGGAACTCCTGATGCCGACCATTCAGCCGGCCGACCTGTGGCGCCAGTCCGGCCGCTACGAGGCCTATGGCAAGGAGATGCTGCGGATTCAGGACCGCCACGACCGGGAGATGCTGTACGGGCCGACCAACGAGGAGGTCATCACCGCCATCGTCCGCGACACCATCAAGTCGTATCGCGACCTGCCGCGTAACCTCTATCATATCCAGTGGAAATTCCGCGACGAGGTGCGCCCGCGGTTCGGCGTCATGCGCGGCCGGGACTTCCTGATGAAGGACGCCTATTCCTTCGACCTGGACAAGGCCGGGGCACGGCGCGCCTACGAGAAGATGTTCGTGGCCTATCTGCGCAGCTTTGCCCGGATGGGCCTGAAGGCCCTGCCCATGGCCGCCGATACCGGCCCGATCGGCGGTGATCTCAGCCACGAGTTCATCATCCTGGCCGAAACCGGGGAAAGCGCGGTGTTCGTCCATCGTGACCTGGTGGAACTGGACGTGCTGTCCGAATCGATCGATTTCGAGGGCGATCTCAAGCCGGTCATCGAGCGCTGGACCGGGCGCTATGCCGCAACCGACGAGAAGCACGATGCCGCGCGCTTTGCCGCCGAGGTGCCGCCCGAGGCACGGATCGAGGCGCGGGGCATCGAGGTCGGCCACATCTTCTATTTCGGGACCAAATATTCCGAGCCTATGGGCGCGGTGGTAACCGGGCCGGATGGTAGCACGGTCGCCCTGGAAATGGGCTCCTACGGCATCGGCGTGTCGCGCCTGGTGGGCGCCATCATCGAAGCCAGCCACGACGACAACGGCATCATCTGGCCGGATGCGGTGGCGCCGTTCCAGGTCGGTCTGGTCAATCTGAAGCCCGGCGACAGTGCCGTCGACCAGGCCTGCGAGAAGCTCTATGCCGGCCTCGAAGCTGCCGGAATCGACGTGCTCTATGACGACCAGGACGAACGGGCCGGGGCGAAATTCGCCGGCATGGATCTGATCGGCCTGCCCTGGCAGCTCCATGTCGGGCCGCGCGGCGTCGCCAAGGGCGTCGTCGAACTCAAGCGCAGGGCCACCGGCCTGCGTGAAGAGCTGGCTCTCGACCAGGTGATCGCGCGCTTCCGCGCCTGAGGAAACGATGTTCAAGCCCTTCGAATGGATCCTGGCCCTGCGCTATATGCGCGCCCGCCGGCAGGAGGGCTTCATCTCCGTCGTTGCCCTGTTTTCTCTCCTCGGCATCGGGCTGGGGGTCGCGACCCTGATCATCGTGATGGCCGTGATGAACGGTTTCCGCATCGAATTGATGGGGCGGATTCTGGGCATTAACGGCCACGTCATCGTCCAGGCCCAGGCCGGCCCGCTGAATGATTATGAGGCGCTGGCCAAGCGCATCGAGGGCCTTGCGGGGGTCGCCTCGGCCATGCCGATCGTCGAAGGCCAGGTCATGGCCACGGCCCAGGGGCAATCGTCCGGCGCCCTGGTCCGGGGCATCGCCAAGACCGATGTCGCCCGGGTGCCGCTCGTCGCCGGCACCCTCCAGGGCGCGACGCTCGACGCTTTCGACGGTGCCGACGCCGTGTTCCTGGGCGAGCGCCTGGCCAACAAGCTGGGCGTCTGGGTCGGCGACAAGGTGGTCCTGATCTCGCCGCAAGGGACCCAGACGGCGTTCGGGACGACGCCAAGGCTCAAGGCCTATACGGTGGCCGCGGTGTTCAAGCTGGGGATGGCGGAATACGACGCCACCTTCATTTTCATGCCGCTCGACAATGCCCGCGCGTTCTTCCGTACCGGCACCGGGGTCAGCGCCATCGAAGTGATGCTGAACAATCCCGACACCGCCGGGGCGGCGGTTGGCCGGATCGCGCCGCTGGCCGGCGCCGGGGCCCGCTTGGTGACCTGGGAGCAGCTAAACGCGACTTTTTTCGGCGCGCTTGAAGTTGAACGCAACGTCATGTTCCTGATCCTGGTCCTGATCATCCTGATCGCCGCCTTCAACATCATCTCGTCCCTGATCATGCTGGTGAAGGACAAGGGCAGGGGCATCGCCATTCTCCGGACCATGGGCGCGACCCGGGGCGCGGTGATGCGCATCTTCCTGATCGTCGGGTCGGCGATCGGTGTCGTCGGCACGGGCTTCGGGGTCGTGCTGGGGGTGGTGTTCTGCGCCAATATCGAAAGCATCCGCCAGGCCCTGCAGAACCTGACCGGGGCCAAATTGTTTCCTGACGAGATCTACTTCCTGTCCCAGATCCCGGCCAAGATGGAGGTCGGCGAGACCGTCCTGGTCGTGGTCATCGCCCTGGCGCTGTCGTTCCTGGCGACCCTCTACCCCTCCTGGCGGGCGGCCCGGCTCGATCCGGTGGAGGCCCTGCGCTATGAGTAGTCCCGCCCTGCGCCTGACCGGCGTAACCCGTAGCTTCCCCGAGGGCAGTGGCCGGCTCGACGTCCTGAAAGGTGTCGACCTGGAACTCCATGCGGGCGAGGTGGTGGCTTTGGTCGGGCCGTCCGGCTCGGGCAAGTCGACGCTGTTGCATATTGCCGGCCTGCTGGAACGGCCGACCGCCGGCGCCGTGATCGTCGGCGGCGAAAGCGCCGGGACCCTGTCCGACAGCGACCGCACCCGCCTGCGGCGGGAGCATCTCGGCTTCGTCTATCAGTTCCACCACCTGCTGCCGGAATTCTCGGCGCTGGAAAACGTCATGCTGCCCCAGTTGATCGCCGGCCAGAGCCGGAAGGCGGCCCGGGCGCGGGCCCAGGACCTGCTGGACCGGGTGGGGCTGTCGGCCCGCGCCAGCCATCGGCCGGCCAAGCTGTCGGGCGGCGAGCAGCAGCGGGTCGCCATGGTGCGGGCCCTGGCCAACCACCCCAAGGTCCTGCTGGCGGACGAGCCGACCGGCAATCTGGACAATCGGACAGCGGACCATGTGTTCGGTGAATTGGTCGAACTGGTCCAGGCTTCGGGCCTGTCGGCGCTGATCGCGACCCATAATCCTGCCCTGGCCGGTCGCATGACCCGGACCATGGTCCTGGAAGACGGCTATCTGGTGCCCGGCGGCTAGGGCATCTTCCGGCGAAGCGGACTCCGGCCAGCCGTCTGAAGATGCGTGATTTCGACCCCTCAGGGCATTGGCCCGATGCGTGTCCCTGGCTCACAATTTGCGCAGGGCGACCGATTCGATGCGGTGGCCTTCGCCCTTTTCCAGGATCAGGTCGGCGCGGAATCGGGTCGGCTGGATGTTTTCCACCAGGTTGCGCTCGTTGATGCGGGTCCAGATCGACAGCGCGGTGGCCCGGGCTTCGTCGTCCGACAGGGCGGCATAGCGGCTGAAATAGGACCGGGGATCGCGGAACGCGGTTTCGCGGAAGGCGAGGAAGCGTTCGACATACCATTGCCGGGTCAGTTCAACCGAGGCCTCGACATAGATCGAGAAATCGAAGAAATCCGAGGCGAAGATCACGTCCTCGTTGGGCATGGTGTTGACTTGCAGGACGTTCAGGCCCTCGACGATCAGAATGTCCGGCTGCTCGATCACCTGTAACCGGTCGGGGACGATGTCATAGGCGATATGGTCATAGGCCGGTGCCGTCACCGACGGCTTGCCCGCCTTGATGTCCGCCAGAAAGGTCAGGAACCGCTTGACGTCGTAGCTTTCCGGGAAGCCCTTGCGTTCCATCAGGCCGCGCGCCTGCAACACCGCATTGGGGTGGAGAAAGCCGTCGGTCGAGATCAGGGTGACATTGGGATGGCTGGGCCAGCGCGCCAGCAGGGAGCGCAGGATGCGGGCGGTGGTCGACTTGCCGACCGCCACCGACCCGGCCAGGCCGACGATGTAGGGCACCTGGCGTGAGCCGGTGCCAAGAAAGCGAAAGGTCGAGCGATGCAGGTCGATGGTCGCCCGGACATGCAGGTTGAGCAGACGGGTGAGGGGCAGATAGATCTCCGCCACCTCTTCCAGCGAGATCTGTTCGTCCGGCCCACGCAGGCGAACCAGTTCCTCCTGCGACAGGGCCATGGGCGTGTCCGCCCGCAAGGCCCGCCACCCGTCCCGATCGAAGAGCGAAAACCGTTGTTCGATTGAAGCCTTTTGCAAATGCTCGAGCATGCCCCACGATCCCGCCCCGGCGGCTACGGCTCCCGCCGATATGTCGGTTTCGGGACGCAACGACTAGCCGTGATAGCATTTCGGTCCGCCTGGAAAAAGGCCGGCTTTGGTCGAACGGCATAGGCAATGGATTGGCAGGACGAGGCAGTCGTGCTGGAAACGCGGCCCTTCGGCGAGGGCCACGCGGTGGCCAGCCTCTATGCGCGGCAGCATGGCCGCCATTCCGGCCTGGTGCGCGGCGGCGGCGGACGGCGGCTGATGCCCGTGCTTCAGCCGGGTAACGGGGTGACGGCCCATTGGCGGGCCCGCCTTGCCGACCAGCTTGGCAGCCTGACCGTCGAGGCGGGTCGCCTGCGGGTCGGCCCGATCCTGGACTCGCGGTTGCGGTTGAATGCCTTGGCCGCCCTGTGCGCGCTGATGCACAGCGTCATGCCGGACCGTGATCCCCACCCGCGTCTGTTCGATGGCCTCGTCGTCGTCCTCGACGTTCTGGCCGAAGACGGCCCCTGGGCCGCCCTGATGGTGCGCTTCGAGCTGGAATTGCTTGCCGAATTGGGCTTCGGTCTCGACCTTGCGGCCTGTGCCGTGACCGGAACGGTCGAGGATCTGAGTCATGTCTCGCCGCGTAGCGGCCGCGTGGTCAGCGCCGCGGTGGCCGCGCCCTTCGTCGATCGCCTGCTGCGCCTGCCTGGATTTCTGCGCGGCCTGCCGGAGGCCGCGGCCCCCCGCGACGTGGCCGACGGCTTCGCGCTCACCGGGTATTTTCTGGAGCGGCGCCTGCTGGGACCGGAGGGCAAGGCCCTGCCTGCGGCACGGTCCCGGATGCTCGCCGATCTCTT
>JAJFJE010000377.1 GCA_021774355.1 Alphaproteobacteria bacterium | reverse complement strand
GCCCCGATTTCGGGCGCGGCGGTCACGGTGCTCGCCGCGGGGGCGGGGGTGGGCTCCGCGGTCACCAGCGGCGCCAACGGCTATTACTACGCCGTCGGGCCGGCGGGCCTGCTGCCCACGACTACGCCCGTGCTCGCCTATGCGCCCGACCTGCCGTCGGCAGGAGCGGGCACGGCGGACGGCTCCGCCGTGCTGACCGGGGTCGATCTCTATTCCGGCTATCTGGGGGTCCTGACCGGCGCGGTGCTGTCGTCCCAGGCGCCGGACGTCACAGGCCTGCGCCCGGCGGCGGTCGCGGGGGCCGGCAGCGATGCGGATGCGCTGGCCTTCCTCTCCACCCTCGACGTTGCGCTGATTGCCACGGGTGCTGGCTTCACCATCGACCAGGCGCTGACCCTCGACGGCGGCTATGCCTTCGTCACCCAGGCCGGCGCGCCCCTGACCGTGGCGGCCCCGGTATCGATCGCGGACGGCGGCGGGCTGGCCCTGGTCTCCGGCGGCGTTCTGGCGGTCGACGCGGCGGTGGTGGCGCAGGGCGCCGTCGACGTCAGGCTGGGCTACGACACCGCCGATCCCTACAACCTGCGCTTCTCGGCGCCGATCAGCTTCCGCGACGGCGCCGGCGCCGGGCTGAGCACCAGCGCCGGCGGCACCCTCTCGGTCAACGGCCAGGACTACGAACTGATCTATTCCATGGCGCAGCTCGATGCCGTCGATGCGATCGACGCGGCAACGGGCGCCAACGGCGCGGCCATCGCCAGCCCCTTCGTCGGCGGCATGTCCGGGCGCTATGCCCTGGCCGAGGACCTGGATGCCGGCGGCACGAGCTATGATCGCGGCCTGATCAACGCGGGCAGCAGCCCCTACTTCTCCGGCACTTTCGAGGGTCTGGGCCACACCATCACCGATCTCACCATCACCAGCGCCAGCGCCAGCGGCGTCGGCCTGTTTGGCCACACCAATGGCGCGGCGCTTCGCGACCTGGGCATCGTCGACGGCGCGGTCAGCGGCGGCAACGAGAGCGGCCTGCTCGCAAGCTATGCCGCTTCGACCGCGATCACGGGGGTCCATGTCGCGGGCACCTTGCTCAGTGGTGGCTATTCGGGCGGTCTGGTCGGCAACGCCGTAATCACGACGATTTCCCATTCCTCCGCCGCCATCGCCGTGAACTCCACCAGCGGCTACTTGGGTGGCCTGGCCGGCAACCTGCACGGGAGCTTGGTGAGCGACAGCTTCGCCACCGGAAGCGTTTCCGGCACCACCGGAGTCGGCGGGCTGGTGGGCTTGCTCTTCGACGGCTCCCAGATCACGCGGTCCTATGCGACGGGCGCCGTGACGGCCAATACAGGAGGCTCTGCCGGCGGCCTGGTGGGGAGTGTCGCCAGGGACAACAGCAGCGTCGCGGCCATCACCCAGTCTTACGCCACCGGTGCGGCGACCGGCAGCATCGTCGGCGGCCTGATCGGCGACGCGCCGGCACCGGTCGATGTCGCGGACAGCTATGCGACGGGTGCCGTCACGGGCCAGAACGGGGGCGGCGTCATCGGCGGCCTGATCGGGCGGATGTCGGACGGCAGCGTGACGGCCGCCTATGCCACCGGCGCGGTGCTGGGCCTCGGCACGGCGGGCGGGCTGGTCGGTTCCGTCACCGGCAGTGCGACGGCGACGGACACCTATTTCGACACCCAGACCACGGGCCGCGCGGCCAGCGCGCTCGGCACGGGCCAGACCACGGCGACCCTGCAGAACGGCAATCTGCCGGCCGGCTTCGGCAGCATGGTGTGGGCCACCGGCCCCGGCCTTTATCCCTATCTGATCTGGCGCTATCCGACCGGCGTGCAGGCCGTCACCGGCACGGCCTACACGGACACGGGAGTGACGCCGGCGATTGCCACTGATGTGGTGATCGATGGCGGCGGCACGCTGGCCACCGTCACCTCGGGCGCCAATGGTTACTTCTATGCGGCCATGGCGGCGGGCACATTGCCGAATGGCGCCGATTTCGTCGCCGCATCGCGCGACCTCCCAGCCGTGCGGGTTTCGACCAGCAGCGGTGCCGCGGTGCTCTCGGGCAACGATCTCTATGGCGGGGTACTGGCCGCCCCGACCAGCGCCGCGACGCTGTCTGCCGCACCAGGTCTTGCGGTCCTGGCTGCCAGTGCGAACGCGGCCGCTGCAGGCGATACGGCGCAGGCGGCGATCGCCGCGGCCACGGCACCCGGCTATCTGGCAACCGGCAGCTTCACCATCGACCAGGCCGTGACCACGCCCCTGGTGGTCTGGACCGCCGGCGGCCAGACCCTGACGGTGGCGGCGCCGGTTACGGTTGCCGATGGCACCGGACTGGGCCTGGTCTCCGGCGGCACGCGTACCCTCTGGGCACCGGTCACGGTCCAGGGGGCAGGGGCGCTCGCGCTCGCCTATGACGCCGCGGACCCCACCAAGCTGGGCTTCGCCAGCCCCGCCAGCTTCCGCGCGGCGGACGGCTCGGCCCTCAGCGCCAGCGCCGGCGGCGCACTCGCGATCAACGGCGTTGCCTATACGCTGCTCTATGCGATGGCCGAGGTCGATGCCATCGACGCGGTCGATGCGGTGGACGGCAGTGCCCTCATGGCGCTGGGCCTGGCCGGCCACTACGCCGTCGCGGATGATCTTTCCGCCGCCGGCACGACCTACACGCGGGGCCTGGCAGGCACCGCCTCCAGTCCCTTTACGGGGGTGTTCGAGGGCTTGGGGCACACCATCGCGGATCTGACGATCGAGGCCCCGGGCGTCGACGCGGTGGGCCTGTTCGGGGGCACCGCAGGTGCCGCCATCCGCGACCTTGGCCTGGCCGGCGGCAGCGTCCGTGGCGGCGCCGATACCGGTGGGCTGGTCGGGTGGAGCGATCTGGCGACATCGATCGCACAGAGCTATGCCACGGCTGCGGTCAGCGGCGCGACCGCTGTCGGCGGCTTGGTCGGCTATAGCAGCAATGCGTCCGTTATCACCAGGAGCTACGCCACGGGCGCGGTCAGCGGCACCGACGCTGTCGGCGGTCTGGTCGGCGGCACCGACACCGCAGCGATCATCGCGCAGAGCTATGCCACAGGCGCGGTCGATGGCGGCCAGCGGGTCGGCGGTCTGGTGGGGCGCCATGGCGGCGCGGCCTTGATCACGCAGAGCTATGCGAGCGGCTCGGTTGTCGGCACGAGCCTTGTCGGCGGGCTGGTCGGCGAGTCGGACGGCATGGTGGTGGACGGCTATTACGACAGTCAGACGACGGGCCAGGGCGGCGCCGGGACGGGAATCGCCCATGGCGCGGCGTTCACGGCCGCGAGCTATGCCGGCTTCGACTTCACCAATGTCTGGTATCTCGCCGAGGGCGACACCCGGCCGCTGCTGCGCAGCGAATATGCCACGATGATCAGCAA
>JAJFJE010000376.1 GCA_021774355.1 Alphaproteobacteria bacterium | reverse complement strand
CGCCGGCCGCCGGCGCGACCGGATCGGCGGTCGCCGTCCCGGGATGGGAACCGTCCGGCAGGACAATGGCCGATGGCTCGACCTGCGGCCCCGGCGACAGCAGTACCGCCCGGTGCATGGTGTTCTCCAACTCGCGGACATTGCCCCGCCAGAAATGGCCGGTCAGGGCCGTGCGGGTTTCCGCGCTCAGGCTCTTGGGGCCGGTGTGATTGACCGCGGCATATTTCTTGGCGAAGTGTTCCGCCAGCAGCAGGATATCCGCCGGGCGCTTGCGCAGCGGCGGCAGCTTCAGATTGACCACGTTCAGGCGGAACAGCAGGTCCTCGCGGAAGGTGCCCTTCTGGACCTCGGCGGCGAGATCGCGGTTCGACGTGGCGATCACCCGGATATCGACCTTGACCGGCCGGCCGCCGCCGACCCGGTCGATCTCCCGCTCCTGGATCGCGCGCAGCAGCTTGGCCTGCAGCCGGACCTCCATCTCGGAGATTTCGTCGAGCAGCAGGGTGCCGCCATTGGCCTCCTCGAACTTGCCCAGGCGGCGGGCGACGGCGCCGGTGAAGGCGCCCTTCTCATGGCCGAACAATTCCGATTCCAGCAGGGCCTCCGGGATCGCGGCACAGTTCACCGAGACGAAGGGGGCCGCCGCCCGGCGGCTTTTGCGGTGGACATAGCGGGCCATGACCTCCTTGCCTGTGCCGGATTCCCCGGTGATCAGGATCGAGGCCTCGCTGGGCGCCACCTGGTCCGCCAGGCGGACCACATCGGCCATCACCGGATCGCGGTAGAGCAGGGCATGGCTCTCTTCGGCCACCGCTTCGAGCACCGCGGCAATCAGCGCCGGGTCCGGCGGCAGGGGCAGATATTCCTTGGCCCCGGCGCGGATCGCCGCGACCGCCGCCCGGGTGTCCGAGGCGACGCCGCAGGCGACCACCGGCAGATGAAAGCGCTCGGCCGCCAGGGCCTGGATCAGCCCGGCGATATCGTGGCGGACGTCGACCAGCAGGAGATCGGCACCCTGGCCCGCGCGCAGGGCCGCCAGGGCGGCCTGGACGGTATCCGCCTGGCCGACCTTGGCCCCCCGGGACATGGCGATGCGCGAGGCGCTGCCCAGTTCTCCCGCCAGCGAGCCAATGATCAGAAGCCGCATCGCCGAATCCTTTCCTGAAGCCCGCCGTTCAGCGGCGGTCGCCCTTGATGATCTCGGTCATGGTGACGCCGAGGCGGTCTTCCACCACCACCACCTCGCCGCGGGCCACCAGCCGGTTATTGACATAGATGTCGATCGCCTCGCCGACCTTGCGGTCCAGCTCGACCACCGCGCCGCGGCCGATGCGCAGCAACTGGCTGACCTGCAACCGCGCCTTGCCCAGCACCGCCGACACCGAGACCGGAATATCGAACACCGCTTCGAGATCCGAGGCGGCCCGCACGGTATCGGGGTCGCTGCCGGGCAGGCCCTGACCGCCCGGCTCCAGCTCGTCCAGTGTCATGGCCTTGTCGTCGTTCATGTCACAGCTCCTTGGCCTGCGGCAACGCCGCGATGTAACCGTCGACAGCAGCATCGACCGCCCGGGTCAGCGCCTCGGCGTCACGCATCGCCGACCCTTGCGCCCATGCCACGCGGCAGTCTCCGCCGCGCATCCCGGCGTCGCCCGTGACGGTGAACTCACCCTGGAAGGACGCCGCCCGCGCCGCCGCGGCGAAGCGCTCGCGGGCGGCCTCGACCAGCCCCTCGGCGACGTGAATGGTCAGTCTTGGCTCGTCGCCGACCTCATGCAGGACGGCGGCCACCAGAGCCTCGATTTCGGCCAGAGGCAGACGGGCCGAGAGGGCCTGGCACAGGCGCCCGGCGATGGCGTGGCCGAGGCGGGCGGCTTCGGCCTCGAGGTGCCCGTCCCGCGCCTCGAGGGCCGCCCGGACCGCGGCCAGGCCGGCTTCGAGGCGGGTGGTGGCAGCGGCCAGGGCCGCGGCGGTCTCGGCCTGGGCGTCCTGGCGGCCCTGTTCCCGGCCCCGGGCAGCGGCCGCGGCCACGGCCGCGTCGAACGCCCCCTGGCTGTAGCTGGGCGCGGCCGGCAGGGCTGGCTTGCGCCGGCTGCGGCCAGTGTCGAATTCGGTGTCGAAGGTGAACTTGACCGGTTGCATGGCGCCCTCAATAGACCAGTTCGTCGCCGCCCTTGGCGTCGGCCAGGACGATCTGGCCCTGGGCCGCCAGATCCTTGGCCACCTGGACCATCTGGACCTGGGCCTCGTCGACGTCGCGCAAGCGAACCGGGCCCATCTGCTCCATCTCGTCCTTCAGCAGCTTGGCGGCGCGTTCCGACATGTTGGCGTAGAACAGCTCGCGCAGGGTATCCGACGCGCCCTTCAGGGCGAGCGCCAGGCGGCTCTTTTCGATCGCCCGCATCAGCACCTGGATGCCCGACGGATCGACCTTGGAGAGGTCCTCGAAGGTGAACATCAGGGCCTTGATCTTCTGGGCCGAATCGCGGCTGCGTTCCTCCAGGGCGGTCAGGAACTTGGCCTCGGTCGAGCGGTCCAGATTGTTGAAGATCTCGGCGATCATCTCGTGGGCGTCGCGCCGCGCGGTGCGCGCCAGGTTGGACATGAACTCGACGCGCAGGGTCTGCTCGACCTTGTCGAGGACCTCCTTCTGCACCGCTTCCATCTTGAGCATGCGGGTGACCACTTCCAGGGCGAAGTCGTCGGGCAGGCTGGCCAGCACCCGGGCCGCATGTTCCGGTTTCACCTTCGACAGAACCACCGCCACGGTCTGGGGATATTCATTCTTGAGGTAGGTCGCCAGGACCTGTTCGTTGACGTTACCCAGCTTGTCCCACATGGTGCGGCCGGCGGGACCGCGAATTTCTTCCATGATCTGGGTGACGCGATCCTGGGGCAGGGTCTTGGTGAGCAGCCGTTCGGTCGATTCGTAAGAGCCGATCAGGGACCCCGAACTCGACATCTGGGAGGCGAAGTCGACGAACACCCGCTCGACGATGGCGGCATTGATGCGGCCCAGATTGGCCATCGCGGCAGAAATCTCCTTGATCTCGTCATCGTCCATCAGCCGCCACAGCGGCGCGCCATGTTCCTCGCCCAGCGACAGCATCAGGACTGCCGCTTTTTCCGGACCGCTCAGCGCGCGTTCGACTTCCTTTGCCATGGCCATCAGCTTTCGTGATACATCCAGTTACGCATGATCGCGATCGCCTCCTCGGGATGCTGGCTGACGATCTCGCCGACCCGCTTCAGGCTCGAGGCCTTGACCCGCCCTTCGATGTTGGCGATATCGACCATCTGTTCGAGTTCGCTGTCATGGCCGCTGGGGGCGCCCGCCGGGGCGAGCAGGGGCGTCTGGCTGTCCGGTCCGGCGAGGCGGCCGGGGGCTGGGCTGCTGGCCAGCCGGGCGACGCCGCCGCCGGCCATGGCCACCGCGGGACCCGCGTGGAGCATCCGGCCCAGCAGGGGGCGCAGGACGAACAGGATGAGCAGGGCGCCGAGCAGGGCGAGTGCCGCCAGTTCGGCGATCTTGAAATAATCGGCCTTGGTCAGGTCCAGGAAGGAGGCGTCGGACGGGATCTCTGCGGTTGCCGCCATGGCGTCGGCAAAGGGCAGATTGACCACCCGGACCTGGTCGCCCCGGCTTTCGTCGAAGCCGATCGCCGATTTGACCAGCGTGCCGATGCTTGCCAGTTCGTCCGCGGTGCGCGGCTGATAGCTGCGGCTGCCATCGGGCTGGATGGCATAGGTGCCGTCGACCAGCAGGGCGACCGACAGCCGCTCGACCTTGCCGCCTTCGCGGATTTCGGTCTGCTGGGTGCGCGACAATTCGTAATTGGTGGTCTCTTCCGACCGGTCGCCGGTGCTGGTCTGGGTGCCGCCCTGGGCGCCCTGGCCCTGGGGCAGGTTGCTGCCGACGGTGACCGGGGCCGTGGCATCCTGGTTGTGCGACTTGTCGGTGACCGATTGGGTCGAGCGGACGACCTGGCTGTCGGGGTCGAAGGTTTCGGTCGCCACCGTGACCTTGGCATAGTCGATACGGGCGGTGACCTCGGCGCGCACCTTGTCGTAGCCGACCGTGGCGCCGACCAGCTGCTCGAGCGACTGGCGCATGCGCTGTTCATATTCGCGGGTCTTGTGGGCTGCCGCTTCGCCGGGGTTCTGCGCGGCACCGGTGCCGCCGCCCAGCAGGGTGCCGCGGTCGTCGACGATCGCCACCTTGTCCGGGCTGAGGCCCGGCACCGCCGCCGCGGTCAATTGCTGGATGGCCGCGACCTGGGCCGCCGACAGGGCGCCGGCCCGGAGCTTCAGCATGACCGAGGCGGATGGTGCCTCGCTGTCCCGGGCGAAGACCTGGCGTTCGGGAAGCACCAGGTGGACCCGGGCGGCGGCGATCTGCGCGATGGCCCGGATCGAGCGGGCGATCTCCCCTTCCAGGGCACGCAGGCGGTTGATGTTCTGAACGAAGCTGGTGGTGCCGAGCGCGTCGGTGCGGTCGAAGATCTCGTAGCCCAGCGAGCCGCCGCTGGGCAGGCCGGACTCCGCCAGGGTCAGGCGCAGGCGGGCGACCTGGTCCTCGGGAACCAGGATGCGGGTGCCGTCGCGCGACAGGTCGTGGGCCACGCCCATCTGGTCGAGCTGATCGGCGATGCGGGCGCTGTCGGCAAGTTCCAGGTCGCTGTACAGCAGCCCCATCGCCGGCTTCATCACCTGACCGGCCGCGAACACCATGAAGCCGGCAATCGCGAGCACGGTCCCGGCCAGCGCCAGAAGGCGCCGCAGCCCCAGTGCTCCAAGCCGATCCATCAGCTCCTTCATGGGCATCCCCTCAGCCGGCTGATCCAACCACTAGGCAAGAATTTCCGGGTTTCTGTTGAACAACCGGTTAACAACCCGCGGTGGCGGTTCATTTGCCCAAAGAAAAAGGCCGGGGTTGCCCCCGGCCACCGGCCGATCGGAACATGCCTCCCGGCTCAGAAGGCGCGATAGTCCTGCAAACGGGTCGCCCGCAGGCCCTTGACGCCATAGGCATCGATCGCCCGCTGCCAGGACAGGAATTCTTCGACCGACAAGGTGTAGCGGGCGCAGGCCTCCTCCAGGGTGATCAGGCCGCCGCGCACGGCGGCCACCACCTGGGCCTTGCGCCGGATCACCCAGCGCTTGGTATTGGCCGGGGGAAGGTCGTCCAGGGTCAAGGGATGGCCGTCGAGACCGGGTATGCCGGCCGTCACGCCACGCAACGGTTTCACCATCATCTTCGTCAAGCTCGTCACCCCGCAAGGTCGGACCCGTCTCGTCCAGCAGGGTCCCGAGGGAAGAGTTCTACAGGCCGGGGGTTAACACCGGCCTAAGAGCGGGTGCGGTGCGCAACGGCCATGGCGGTCGAGGGACCGCGCCCCTCCCTCCGCACCCTTTCGCCCCCCGGCGTTTCGGGCGCCCGTCCCCCTGCGCCATGACCGGGCTTGACCCGGTCATCCACGTGTCCTCTCCCCACCGTCATGACCGGGCTTGGACCGGTCATCCACGCCTTCGTGGCCGGCCCGGTGTTCCCGTGGTTGGCCGGCCGGGTGGCCGGCCATGACGGTGGGGGGGGGGCGGGGCGCCCTCGCCGGCCCCGCGCTCCCGGGCTCGCGCCCGCACCCGGCCGCAC
>JAJFJE010000375.1 GCA_021774355.1 Alphaproteobacteria bacterium | reverse complement strand
CCATCGGCATCCATCGACAAGTGACCGTTGCGGGTATAACGGGGGCCGTCCGCCGTCTGGACGGTCAGGAAGCCGTCGCCTTCCAGGGCAACGTCGAGCGGTTCGCCGGTGAGGCTGAGGGCTCCGGGCGCCTGGTTGCGCATGGTGCCGCGGTCGAGCACATAGGACACCGGGGTGTGCGGTCCGGCGGCCATGACATAGTCCTCGAACAGCGGCTGCTCGCCCTTGAAGCCGGTCGTGTTCAGGTTGGCGATGTTGTTGGCCACGATCTCCATCTGACGCTGCAGCGCCATCTGCTGGGACAGGCCGACATAAAGGGCGTTTTCCAAGGCGACACTCCGTGGATCGTGGGCGACCCGTCGAGCACCGTGCAGGCCCCGTGCCAAGTGGCGGAAGCCTTGCTTTGTGCGGCCTTCGGCGCGGCCGGCCCGTGCCAATGGCCGCCGGCGGGTCGACCCTGCCGGGCAAAATCTGCCGCCATGCCGGCCGGCTCCCGGCAACGCCTTGTTAAGGAAACGGCCTTAGGGTCGAAACCGGGCCAAGCCGGAGCGTTCAATGGCAATCACCAGTACTTCCCAGGCCGAACTCGACGCCCTGGTCGGTGCCGAACCCGGTGCCGCCGAAGGTGGCGCGGCCAAGCCGGCCAAGGCGACGAAGAAGCGCGTGCTGCTGGCCGTGCCGGCACTGCTGCTGCTCGGTGCGGGCGGCGCCTACATGGCCGGCCTGTTCGACAGCGTGCTCGGTTCGGGTGACGCGCAGGCGGTCGCCGAGGCGCCGCCGCCGGCGGCCGATCCGATCTTTTTCGACCTGCCCGAGATGCTGGTCAACCTGCACACCTCGGGATCCCGCGCGTCCTACCTCAAGCTGCGCTTGTCGCTGCAATTCACCGACCCGGCGGTGACCCCCGTGCTGCAGAAGCTTCAGCCCCGGGTGGTCGATGCCTTCCAGGTCTATCTGCGCGAATTGCGGCTGGACGACTTGCAAGGCTCGGCCGGCATTCTGCGCCTCAAGGAGGAATTGCTGGCGCGCGCCGACCAGATCGTGTCGCCGGCCGAGATCGGCGACGTGCTGTTCAAAGACATGCTGGTGCAGTGATGGCAGATCCCACCGACAAGCAGACCGACGAAGACGCCCTGGCCGCGGAATGGGCTGCCATGGCCGACGACGCCGCGACCGAAGCGCCGCCGGCCGCGGCCGGCGAACAGGCTGCAGCACCGGCGGCTGCGGCGCCCGAGGCGGTTCTCGGCGGGCAGGCCGGGCGGACCCTCAGCCAGGACGAGATCGACAGCCTGCTGGGCTTTTCGCAAGGCCCGGAGACCGGCGAGGCGCAGTCGGGCATCCGCTCCATCATCAATTCGGCCCTGGTCTCCTATGGCCGGCTGCCCATGCTGGAGATTGTTTTCGACCGCCTGGTCCGCCTGATGACCACGTCGCTGCGCAACTTCACCTCGGACAATGTCGAGGTCACCCTCGACAACATCACCTCGGTGCGGTTCGGCGAATTCCTGAATTCCATTCCGTTGCCGGCGATCCTGGCGGTGTTCCGTGCCGAGCAGTGGGACAATTACGGTCTCCTGACCGTCGAATCCAACCTGATCTACTCGATCGTCGACGTCTTGCTGGGCGGGCGCAAGGGCACCTCGGCCATGCGCATCGAGGGGCGGCCCTACACCACCATCGAACGCAACCTGGTCGAACGCATGATCCAGGTCGTGCTGAAGGACATGGAAACGGCGTTCGAGCCGCTGACGCCGGTCAATTTCGGGTTCGACCGGCTGGAGGTCAATCCGCGCTTCGCGACGATCGCCCGCGAGGCCAATGCGGCGATCCTGGTCCGCCTGCGGGTCGACATGGAAGACCGCGGTGGCCGCCTCGAACTGGTGTTGCCCTATGCCACCATCGAGCCGGTGCGCGAATTGCTGCTGCAGATGTTCATGGGCGAGAAATTCGGCCGTGACACCATCTGGGAAAGCCATCTTGCGACCGAACTCTGGTCGACCGACGTCCAGGTCGACGCGGTGCTGGAAGAACAGGTGCTGAGCCTGCGTCAGGTGCTGAATTTCCAGGTCGGCCAGACCCTGATGCTGAATGCGTCGCCGGATTCCGAGGTGTTCTTGAAAAGCGGCGGCATCGCCATGTTGCGCGGCCGCATGGGCCGGGTCGGCAAGACCGTCGCGGTCAAGATCGACCGGACCCTGATGGGCATCCAAGGAGGCGGGCCATGACAGCCCTTGGCCTGATCGTCGACCTCGGCCTCGCCGGCCTGCTGGTCGCCACCATCATTCTCGCCGTCAGGCTTCATCACAAGCTGCAGGGGCTGCGCGGTGGACACGACGAACTGCGCCAGCTGGTCGAGGGCTTGAACGAGGCCACCCGGCGTGCCCAGGCCGGCATCCATGAACTGAAGATGGTCGCCGAGGCCTCGGGCGCCCGCCTGGGTTCCCAGGTGGACAGTGCCCGCAGGGCCACAGACGAACTCGGCCTGATCGTCGCATCGGCCAATAATCTGGCCGACCGGCTGAGCCGGCAGGGCCGGCCCGAGCCGCGCGCCGAACGGCGTGACGACGGTGCCGACGGTCCGGTGCTGCGCGCCCTCAAGGATGTGAGATAGGCGCCATGGCCAGACGGCATGTCCTCCTGCCCTGTCTCGTGGTCGTCGCCGTGGCGGCGATCGCCCTGCGGCTGCCCCATCTGGTGGATGGCGCCGTGCTGCTGACACCCCACGTCAACCAGGCCCAGGCCGGCCCGGTCGCGCCGACGCCCCCCCCCGCCGCGACCCCGGCAGCGACCGCGCCCATTCCCACCGCCCCGGCGGAGGCCCCGGCCGAGCCGGCCGCCCCGGCCTTTGATCCAGCGACCCTGACCCCGGGCGAAATCGACGTCCTGCAAAATCTTGCAAAGCGCCGGACGGAACTCGACGCCCGGGAGCGGGAACTCGACAGCCGCGAGGCCCTGATCGGCGTGGTGGAAGCCCGGGTCGATGCCAAGCGTGCCGAACTGAAGGCGGTCGAGGCCAAGATCACCGCCGCCGAGTCGGCCGCCGCCGCCGAGAAGACCGCCCAGGTCGAACGGCTCGTCGGGGTTTACGAGAAGATGAAGGCGGCCGATGCTGCGGCTATCTTCAACCAGCTCGAACTGCCCATTCTGGTTGCCGTGGCGAGCCGCATGAAACAGGCCAAGATCGCGCCGGTCCTCGCTGCCATGGATCCGGGCGCCGCCAAGGCCCTGACGGTCGCCCTGGCAAACGGCGGCTAGACCGGCAAATGGCAGCGAGAAAGGAACTACCATGTCCGAACGTCCGGTCATGAATTTCCCGGTCATGAGCTTCGACGAGCGCCTGGCGCACCTGACGGCGCGGACGGGCGGTCAGGTCCCGGTCGCCGCGATCGGCCAGGTCGTCGGCGAGTTGGTGCGCAGCCTGGACGGCCGGTTTGCGGATAATGACGTGGGCAGCGAATTGGCGGCCCTCCTGGACCTCATCCATCAGACCCGGGACGAGATCGCGGCCCTGGGCCCCGACGAGATCCGCTCGGAACAGATCCCCAACGCCAATGACCAGCTTCAGGCGGTGGTTGCCGCCACCGAGGAGGCGACGGGGACCTTCCTCGACGCCGCCGAGGAACTGGAACATATTGCCGCCGAAGCAGGCGGCGCCCTGGCGGTGCGGCTGCGGGACATTACCACCCGCATCTACGAGGCCTCGAACTTCCAGGACATCACCGGTCAGCGCATCACCAAGGTGGTCGCCACCCTGGTTCAGATCGAGAGCCGCCTGGCCCGTCTCAGCGGTCCCGCCGCGGCGGCGCGGCAGGCCGTCGTGGCGGGCGACGAGGCCCTGCTCAATGGCCCGCAATTGCCCGATTCAGCGGCGACCCAGGACGATATAGACCGGCTTTTCGCGGCCCTGTGACATGGGCGGATGGCGCACCCATGGCCGGGCCCGCAATGCGCCTGTCCGGCGCCTGGCCGCGGCGCTGCTGTTGGTGGCGGCGCTGTTCGGGGCCGTTGTTCCGGCCGCCGCCGACGAGCCCGCGACGCTGCGGGTGCGGGCCTGGGACCACGGGCCGTTCGGCCGCATGGTGTTCGA
>JAJFJE010000374.1 GCA_021774355.1 Alphaproteobacteria bacterium | reverse complement strand
CAACGACCGCCTGCTCAAGGGCGCGGTTCACAAGGCCAAGGGCAATATTTCCGAGGCCGCCCGGATTCTCGGCATCAGCCGCTCCCAGCTGGCCTACCGCCTCAAATCCGACCGGCCGTGACGACGATACGCATCGTCACGGCCACCGGGTGCTCCGCCAGAGGCCACGCGGCGGATACGCCGATCAGCGATACTGCACCATGGCCGCCTGGGCGGCGGCGACGCGGGTCTTGACCAGTTCGGCGGCGCCGGCCTCCGGCAAGGCCGCGCAATAGGCCTCGATCGCCCGGTCCGCCATGGGTTGCCACTTGGCGATCCAGCCGTCGATCAGGGCCCGGTTGCCCTCCTGGCTTTGGGCCATGTCGATCAGGGCGCCGGCCCACCGGCGATGCCGCTCGGCGTCGCGCATCTGGGCCTGGGACAACAGGCCGTAGAGCGTGTCGTTGTGGCGCCGCGCCTGTTCCCCGAGAACCCCCAGGACACATTCTTCGAGGGCCGGCTTGACCACCAGGTTGAGGGCCACGAAGGCCTCGGCCCAGTCCCAGGCGACCAGGACATGTTCCATCAGGGCCCGGAAGCCCTGCCACGCCGGATCTTCCTCCCATAGCTGGCGCTCATTCTTGCCGAAGCCGGCCGCCGGGTGGGTCTTGGCCAGTTCTGCGGTGCGATAGGCCGTGTGGGTCAGCCAGCGCAGGCCATCGGCCGCCTGGAAATTGGCGCAGCTGGTGATGGTGCTGGCCGGGGCGATCTGGCCGATATAGCACGACACCATCTGGACGATGTGGACCGGGAAGCGCACCGGGGCATAGAGCCGGGCCAGCACCGGCAGCCAGTCCGGCGCAATCGTCTGGTCGTGGCCGCGATCGCTGAACTGGTCCAGCAGGCCGCGGACATAGGCTTCCTGGCCGTCCTGCAGCAGGTTGTAGGTGCGATAGATCAGTTCGTCCGGATCGCGGAAGCTGTCCCAATCGGGATGCTTGAGCGGGCTTTCGTTGCAATATTTGCGGTACCACTTGTTCATCGGAATATCGGGGTCGAGTTCCCAGGGGATATTCGGATCGCGGTTGCGATAGTGCAGGTTGACCGTAACGATCTCGTACTCGCTCGGCCGCTTGCGGCGGTCGGCCAGGTGGGACCAGGTTTTGAGGGGTTTCAGGACCTCGGGTGCGCTCGACATGGGCTCGACCCTTCCACTCAGACGTGCTTGTTGAAATAGAACCGGATGCATTCCGGCGAGGTATCGATGTTGCCCGAGAACGAGCCCAGGCTGATCTCGATCTCGCGCATCTCGAAGGGGCGCCCTAGGGCAAGTTCCATGGACGCCCGGGTGAGCAGGCATTCATCGTCGCATTCGACGCGGATATAGGCGGTCCGGTCGTCGATGTGGATCGCCTTGCCCGGATTGTCCCGTTCGATCGCCTGGACCGCCGCCTTGGCGACATCGCCGGCGCGCAGGATCGGCCCCACCCTGTTGTTACGAAGCGTTTCGGTTGCCATGATCCCCTCGCCCTCGTCCGCTAGGCGTCGGAAAAAATCAGATCGACGCATTCCGTCGGCAGCAATCCGGCTTCCTTGAGACGCATGTCCCGCGGATAGACCTCGCCGGTCGAGGACCGCCTGACCCGCAGGATCTTGTCCGGACGCGGCGCCACCCGGCGCCCGACCGAATGGTAGGCGCAGGCCTTGGCCACCTCGTCCATGGTGCCTTCGTCGTCAACCATGACGACCATGATCGCCATGTCGCCTTCGACATTGGATGCAATGGGAAACATTGCCATCTTCGCAGTTCCTCCCTGAACAGTCGTGGAGCCGGGCGCCGCCTGGGCGCCCGCGCCCCGTTGCCCGCGCCCTGTTACTCGGCCGCCTTGCGTTGATAGGCCGCCGCCCAGGCGTAATCATGGGCATCTTCGCCCATCTCGCCCGGCGCCAGGCCCATATAGGCCAGCGCACCGGCCATGTCCGGGGGCTGCACCAGCCCCGCCAGCACCCGGTCGATGAAGTTCATGTGGCCCTTGTAGCGTTCCGGCTCCTGCTCGAAGCACCAGCGGTCGATCGGCGAGCCGAAATGGTAGAGCCGCCCCTCATAGACCAGGGGATAGTCCTTGGTGTTCCACTTGTCGCCGGGGGTGCCGACGATCGGCACGTTCGACATGTTGCACAGGAGCGGCAGGGTCTCGGGCAGGGTCATGTTCAGGCGACCACGCACGATATTGTCGGTAATGACGTCCCAGGTCCGGCCGAAGGTCGTGTTCCAGCCCGGATATTTCTGCTCCAGCCACGCCCGTTCCTCGGGCGAGGCGCCGGCCGCCGGGTTCCACCACACGGTCGGGCGATAGAACCAGACGCCGACATGAATGGCATGGTGAGCCTGGTCGAGGTCGGCCACGAACGTGTCCCAGTACCAGGGTTTCTTCAGGCCCAGATCGTCGAGCTGGCGGACGAACTGGCCGATGATCCACTCCTCCATGAACTCCTTGAACGACTGCTTCCGGTGCTCGAGCGGCGTGTAGTAGTCCATGATCGGCCCGGTCAGCACCGAGAACAGCTTCCAGGTGCGCCAGAAAATGACGTCGATCATGTGCTGGGCGTCGTCGATCTTGCCGTTGTCGACCATCACCTTGAGGATCGCGCCGCCCTGCTGGGCATGGCGGGATTCGTCGGTCTGGATGCTCGAGATCAGGTTCGAGAAGGTATGGTCCCCGGCCTCGGCGGCATCCGCCGACAGGCCCAGGAACTGCATGTTGGTAAAGCCGGTCTCGAAGGCGAAGGTCAGCATGATCGCCGTCGAGATGGCATCGCGGGTGAACATCATGTCGTCGAACATGTGACGCGCCGCGATCGCCGCCCACTCATTGGTGTAGAGCGCCTTGTGCGCCCAGTCCCACTGGCGGCTGAGCCGGGTGTGCTCGTGACTGAAAAACAGCTGCAACTGGCCGTGACGCATCTCGTCGAGCATGCCGAAGGTGGCCACGACACGGTTGCCCGGGGCCTTGGAGAACCGGGCCATGCGCGCCTCCGCGGTCGCCGCGGCGTATTCGGCCACTGCCAGCGCACCGTAATGGGCCTGCAGGGTGGAGACCCAGCCCGGATCGGCGGTCTTGACGTAGTTGGCGCGCTCCAGGCCGGCCTTCACCGAATAGACCCCGGCGTCCTTCTCGCGCTGGGTCTGGACATAGTCGCCATAGGTAACCTTGTAGGGCTCGTCGAAGGCCTCCCACTGGGCCATCGGGATGCCGCGCGAACCCGACATCTCTTCCGGGAAGATCTCTTCCTCGGGAACATATTTGGGGGTCCAGTTGACGCCCCTGATCAGGTCGTAATATTCGTCCTGCTTCAAACTGGTCATCTCACAACCCTTTCATTTCAGGGGGTCAACGCTGGGAAAACGGGACGCCGGCGACCGCAAAATGGTCGGGCGGAACTTCCCGGATGATCACCCGCACCGTACTGGGCGGGGCGCCGATGGCCCGTTCCGCCGCCTGGGTCAGCGCGCGGACCAGGCCGGCCTTGGCGTCGTTGGTGCGGCCGGACACCATGGTCACATCGATGATCGGCATGGTCGTTCTCCCCCGGCTCAGCTGCAGGTGCCGGCAATGCCGTCGAGGCCGGGGGTCCAGAAGCGCACCAGCGATTTGTGGCCGATGCCGTTCTCGATCAGGCTGGCCTCCGGATCGGGCGTCAGCGGCGCGCCGTCGACGGTCCAGGTGACGGCCGCCCAGTCGATCTTCTTGAAGTCGGGGTGATAGCCGTAGATCTGCGGAAAGATCGTGTCCACCACGGCCCCGAAGGGCATGCTCGGGGGCAATGGCATGGCGACCGCGGCATAGAACATCAGGTGACGCTCCCAGTGCCAGTAGACCACCTGGTTGCCGTGAAAGTTCTCCACCCGGTCTTTCGACTCGAAGGTGTAGGGGCCGATTGCGACGTCTGGCATGGCGTCCCTCCTATTCCGCCGCCGGGCGATGCCGGCCGGCAGTGGCCTCGTCCCACATCTTCTGGTCGGCCGAGCCCTGGTAGTCGTAATTGTCCTCGCCCTCGCGGATGTGAAACCACTTCAGGACGTCGGCCAGGTCGGTACCGCCGCAATTGCCCTGGAAGATCTGGTGCACCGGCAGCCACGACTGCTTGTACTTGTTCGGCTCGTACAGGAAGATGTCCTTGCAGCCGTCCGAACAGAAGTGATAGCGCTCGCCGTCCAGCACCGTGGAACGGAAGCAGGCCGTGGTCGGATCGTCCGGCTCGGTGAAGATCATCGGGACCTGGCAGGTCACGCAGAGCTGGGGCAGGGTCTTGTTCAGGAAGCGATTCCCGAGCTTGGCCTGCTCGGCATAATATTCGAAGCGCGGCCGGTACATTTGGTCGAAGGTGTCCGGGTATTTGGCCGACAGCCAGTCCAGCTCGTCCTTCTCGGGGATCCAGCTGTGGAACGCGGTGGCGTGGGCCGCGCTGTAGAAGGTGGCCCAGGCCTCGTGGCTGAGGCGGCCTTTTTCCTTGCTCGCGACCTCGTGATATTTCGGCATGCGGATGCCGTAACGCGACAGATCCTC
>JAJFJE010000373.1 GCA_021774355.1 Alphaproteobacteria bacterium | reverse complement strand
GCATATGTCGCGGTGGCGTCGGCCGGCCGCAGCCCGGCGGCACCGCTCATTGAATTGACGCATGCAGCAACCGACAGCGCCGAAAGAATCGACAGTATACACACCCTTCCCGTATAAATGTTCTTCATTATCCGTTCCATAATGATCAGAAATAAATGTATTCGTACTTAAAGATTATAATGAAACATATTTCATAATTTTTAGTCGGTATTATTAACACTATTCGAATATTGTATATTGCCTTCAAAATGCGAACCAACAACGTCCAGAAGCCCCGTGCGGGGCCTTCGCCTCTTGGCTCGCAGCCACGAGCCTGACGGCGCGCCGACCCCCGGGCGCCGATCGCCGCCGCGACGATGGGCCTGCGCGGGGCGATATCCATGCGCTTGCATGGGGCCTTGAACGACCTGCCGGGGGCGTCGATGATGGCCCGGTGAGGCCCGCCATGGACGTTGTTTCAATTCAGTATTTGCGGGCGGTTGCGGCCATGATGGTGGTCGTCCATCACCTCCATCTGCAATTGGCCCGGCTTGGCTATGACGGCTTTTGGCCGCAATGGCTGCCTGCCGGGGTCGACATTTTCTTCGTCATCAGCGGCACCATCATGTGGCTGACGACCGCGGGGCGGGCGGTCACCCCCGGTCGCTTCATGGCCAAGCGGATCGTGCGCATCGTGCCCCTCTACTGGCTGCTGACCAGCGTGGTGGTCGCGGTCATGGTGGTGCTGCCGGCGGTCCTGCAGACCTCCCGCTTCGCCCTCGACCATGTCGTCGCGTCCTACCTGTTCGTGCCCTGGCCCCATCCGGCGACCGGCCTGATGGAACCGGCCCTGATCCCCGGCTGGACCCTGAATTACGAGATGTTCTTCTATCTGTTGTTCGGCCTGGCCCTGGCCCTGCCGGCCGCCGCCAGGCTGGCCGCGGTCACCGCCGCCCTGCTCGCCCTGGTCGGGCTGCAGGCCCTGGAGCCCCGGCCGGGCACCGCGCTCGCCTTCTACAGTTCCAGCATCGTGCTCGAATTCGCCTGTGGCATGGCCCTGGCATGGGCCTATCGGCGCGGCCTGTCCCTGCCGGCCTGGGCCGGCGCCCTGGGCGTCGCCGCCGGATTCGCGCTGCTTGCCCTCGACCTGCCCGACGGGACCCTGCCGCGCCTGGTGCAGTGGGGCTTTCCGGCGGTGCTGATCGTCGCCGGCGCCGTGTCGATCGAACACCGCCACGGCATGCCCCGACTGGCCTTCGCCCATGTTCTCGGCGACGCGTCCTATTCCCTCTACCTCTCCCACACCATTGTCCTGGCCGCCTTCGGCCGCTTCGCCCTGGATGCCGGGCTGGCCTATCGCCCCGCCGGCCGGGCGCTGTTTGCCGTGACCGCCCTGGCCTTGGTGACCATCGTCGCCATCCTGCTCTACCGGCTTGTCGAGCGGCCGCTGCTGGGCCTGATGAGCGGGCGCTTGCGGCCGCAGCCCGAACCGCCATGACCCTGGACCCGCAGGCCATCGAACGGCGGCTGCAGCGGGTCGAGCGCCTGGCCCGCGCCATGGATGCCCGCTGGCGGATTTTCGGCGTGCCGGTCGGCATCGATGCCCTGATCGGCCTGGTGCCCGTGGCCGGCGACCTGATCAGCGCGGTGATCGGCGGCTGGATCCTGTGCGAGGGCGCCCGGCTCGGCGCAGGCCGCGGCGTCCTGATCCGCATGGGAGTCAATTTGGTGCTCGACTTCGCCCTGGGCACCGTGCCCGTCCTGGGCGATGGCGCCGACCTCCTGTTCCGGGCCAATCAGCGCAATGCGGCACTGCTCCGGGCGGCCTTGGCGGCGCGCAGCAACAGGTGACGGGCCGGCCCCGCAGTCGCTATAGTGCCGGCCGCAAATGTGCCATCCCGAGGACCAAGAGCCGTGACATCGTCGACCCAGAATGGCGGCCTGCCGCCCAGCCCGACCGGACCCCTGCCGATCTTCTACCGCGAGCCGCAGGTGCTCAACCCGGTCCAGCACGGCAGCCTGCGCCTGAAGCCGACAACCGACATGCGCTATGCGGCCAGGACCAACTCGATCCCGGTCACCGCCGAGGAGTTCCTCGACCTGTCCGGCTCCTACCCGATCGTCTTCGCCGAGGGCGAGACCCCCATGCCGGTGGCCATTGTCGGCCTGCGGCAGGACCAGAACCTGTTCGTCGACAAGGCCGGCAAATGGGATCCGGCGCATCCGATCCCGGGCTATGTCAACCGCTACCCCTTCATCTTCCTGGAGCAGCCGGAACAGGACCGGCTGAGCCTGTGCGTCGACCGGGCCGCCCCGATGGTCAGCGAAAGCGACGGCGAACTGTTGTTCGGTGACGACACCCGCCCCACCGCCTTCGCCAAGAAGGTGCTGCAGGTCTGCGAAAGCTATCAGCGCCAGTTGCAGTCGACCCGCGCCTTCTGCACCGAACTGGCGAGCCGTGGCCTGTTCAAGCCCAAGCAGATCGAGGTCAAGGCCCAGGACGGGACCAAGCTGGCCCTGACCGGATTCATGACCATCGACGACCAGGCGGTCCGCGATCTCCCCGACGAGGTCGTGGTCGACTGGTTCCGCCGCGGCTTCCTGACCGCGATCACCACCCACCAGGTCTCCCAGCGGCGCTGGGTCAACCTCCTGGACAAGCTCAACGCCCGCAAGGCCAAGGCGGCGTGACCACCGCGCCGCTGCCCATCATCCTGGTGACGGGAGCCCTGGGCAGCGGCAAGACCGGCCTGATCAACCGCGTCCTGGCGACACCCGCCTATGCCGACAGCGCCGTCATCATCGGCGAGCGCGGCGCGGGTGCCGTGACCCATGGGGTAGTCGCCGCGGCCCGCGGGCGGGCGCCCCTGGCCGGCGTCGGCTGCCCCTGCTGCGCCCCACCGGGCGCGCTGGCCGAAGCCTTGCGGCGGCTGTTTCTCGACCAGGCGCGGGGCACCGGCGCCGAGGTCTCCCGGGTCCTGGTCGAGACCGCCGGCGACGCCGATCCCCGCCACCTGACCGCGGCGATCATGGCCGACCGGCTGGTCTCGGCCCGCTTCCGGATGGCCGGCATCGTCGCCGTCGTCGACCGCCACGAGGGCATCGCCTGGCTCGACCGGGCGCCGGCCGCCCCGGCCCAGATCGCCGCGGCCGACCGGATATTGCTGCTCGGCGGCCTTGAGCGCGGGGCCGCGCCGGATCGCCTTGCCGAGCGCCTCGCGGCGCTCAATCCGGCGGCCCGCCGCCACGACATTGCGGCGGATGGCTTCGCTGCCGCCCTGCTCGCCGACGGCTGGTAGGCCGGTGACTGCGGTCACAGCCTGGCGCGCTGCAATGGCTTATATGTTATCGTCCTGGCCGCGTTGGTCAGGTCCCGTTTTCCTTGCGAGGTTCGGCCTCATGACATCGAATTCTGCCCGGTTGCGGCTGCTGCTGGCCCTCGGACCCGTGGTCGCCGCCCTGATCGGAGGCGCCGTCGCCCGCGCCGAGACCGCGGCGCCGCTCGCCCGGATGGGCACCACCGCGGTCGCCGTGGTCGAAGACGTGACGGCGCCCGCTGCCGGCGTCCAGTTCATGGACCTGGTCTATGCCGGCCAGGCCATTCCCCTGGGCGCCGACGGCCACCTGTCCCTGTCCTATCTGTCCGGCTGCCGGTCGGAGACGATCACAGGCGGCACCGTGACCGTCACCCCCGACGGCGCTTTGTCGGCCGGCGGCACCGTGACCCCGTCGGTGATGGCCGGCTGCACCCCGGCCGGCGTGCAGATCGCGGCCAACGCGACCGAGGCGGGGGCAGTCACGATTCGCGGCGACGGCGAGGCGGCCGATGGCGGCAGGGTGCTGCGCGGCGCGCGGCCGGCCTTCCGCTGGCTGGCCGGCGGCGCCGGCGATGTCCGGGTGATCGACGTCAGCCAGGTGCCGTCGCGGGTGATGTGGTCGGGCAGCGGGGCGGCCGGCTGGATCGACTACCCCACCGAAGCGCCTGCCCTGGACGCCAACAAGCCCTACCGGGTCGAAGTCCGCGCCAATGGCGTGCTGGTCGGCGTCGCCCGCTTCTCCATCGATCCGGCACTGGTCCTGCCCGATACCCTGGCCAATCGACTGGTGCCGGTTGCCGCCCCCTAAAGCGACGCGCCGGCGGCGGCTGTGGCGCCGCCGGCTCGGTTTTGCCGCACTCCTTGGCGCCCTGCTGACGGCGCTGTCCAGCCTGCCGCCCCTGGCCTTTCTCGACCGGCTCGGCATTGACGGCCTGATCCCCGCCCGCCACGCCCTGTTCGGCCCCCTGTTCCCGCCCACGGCGTCGGATGTGGTGGTCGTCGCGATCGACGAGCAGACCTATCACACGCCGCCTTTCGCCCAGACCCCCAAGGTGGCCTGGACCACGGCGCTGGGTGATATCCTTGGCGCCGTCACCGACGCCGGGG